>JAHHRT010000030.1 GCA_020025615.1 Oscillospiraceae bacterium
GCCGAACACGCGAAAGAATAAAAATCATAAAATGCAGGCCGTCGGCCTGCATTTTCTTTACGGCTCCCAACCTGTTTGGCTTTTTGACCTCAGAATTTCGTGAGGAAAGTGGGGGATGCTGAAAAAACGTCAGTTTCTTATCATTTCATCTAAAATACCCTGGGAAATGAAAGAGAGTGCCAGAATATTTGGATTTCCACGGAGCTGTTGACAAAGGATGACGCTTCGATGTATAATGCCTAATAGATTCGTATTGCTGAAAATTTTGGCATCACCTGTTATCAAGGAGGATACTATGACATCTCAGGAAAAGAAGCAGCTGCAGGCTATGGCTTGCAAGGTGCGCATGGGTGTAATCGAAGGAACCCACGGCGCAAAATCCGGTCACCCCGGCGGAAGCTTGTCTGCGGCAGACCTGTTTACCTATCTGTATTTTCGGGAGCTTAACGTAGACCCCAAGAACCCCAAGTGGGAGGAGCGGGACCGCTTTGTCCTGTCCAAGGGCCACACTGCCCCCGGCCTCTATGCCGCACTGGCAAATCGGGGCTTCTTCCCCGTGGAGGATCTCAAGAATCTGCGGCATATCGACAGCTATCTCCAGGGCCATCCCAATATGAACAGTGTTCCCGGCGTGGATATGTCCACCGGCAGCCTGGGCCAGGGTATTTCCTGCGCCGCCGGCATGGCTCTGGGCCTCAAGCACCAGGGCAAGTCCGCTCGGGTCTACACCCTGCTGGGCGACGGCGAAATCCAGGAGGGCCAGGTCTGGGAGGCTTGTATGTTTGCTGCCCACTATCACCTGGACAATTTCTGTGTGATTATTGACAACAACGGCTTGCAGATCGACGGTGATGTGGCAAAGGTTATGAGCCCCTATCCCATCCCCGAGAAGCTGGAGGCTTTCGGCTTCCATGTGGAGACCATCGACGGTCACGATTTTGACCAGATCGAACATGCAATGAATGTGGCAAAGGCTACCAAGGGTCAGCCCACTGCCATCGTCATGAAGACGGTGAAGGGCAAGGGGGTTTCCTACATGGAAAACCAGGCCGGCTGGCACGGCAAGGCCCCCAACGATGCAGAATATGAGCAGGCTATGACTGAGCTGAAGGCTCAGCTGGCAGAAGTGGAGGGCAAGTGATATGGCAGATGTAAAGAAGATCGCTACCCGGGAAAGCTACGGTAAAGAACTGGCTGCCCTGGGCGCCGAGCATGAGAATTTGGTAGTTCTGGACGCCGACCTGGCAGGCGCTACCAAGACCGCTATCTTCCAGAAGGCATTCCCCGACCGTCATTTTGACTGCGGTATCGCTGAGGCAGATATGATCTGCGCAGCAGCCGGTATGTCCACCACCGGACTGGTTCCGTTTGCATCCAGCTTTGCTATGTTTGCAGCCGGTCGTGCGTTCGAGCAGGTTCGTAACTCCATCGGCTATCCGCACCTGAACGTGAAGATTGGCGCAACCCACGGCGGCCTGTCCGTCGGTGAGGACGGCGCTTCCCACCAGTGCTGCGAGGACTTCGCGCTCATGCGTTCCATCCCCGGCATGGTGGTTATGAGCCCTGCTGACGATGTAGAAGCCAGAGCCATGGTGAAGGCTGCCTATGAGTATGTGGGACCTGTCTATATGCGCTTTGGTCGTGCTGCTGTTCCCGTTGTTCACGAGGAAGGCATGAAGTTTGAAATCGGCAAGGGCGAAGTCCTGGTTGACGGCACCGATGTTGCCATCATCGCCAATGGCCTGATGGTTGCAGAGGCGCTGGAAGCTGCCAAGACCCTGGAAGAGGCTGGCATCCACGCCATGGTCATCAATATGGCTACCATCAAGCCCCTGGACGAGGAACTGGTGCTGTCTGCTGCCCGTAAGTGCGGCAAGGTCATCACCTGCGAGGAGCACTCCATCATCGGCGGCCTGGGCGAGGCTGTCTGTGCTGTGCTCAGCGAAAAGCTGCCCACGCCTGTTCGCCGCGTCGGTGTGCAGGATACCTTCGGCCGCTCCGGCCCTGCAAGCGAGGTGCTGAAGAAGTACGGCCTCACCGCAGAGCACATTGTGGAAGTGGCAAAGGACTTCTGCGGCAAGTAAAATAGAGCCTTCGGGTGGCTGCGTTTTTCGCAGCCACCTTTTTTATTTTCCGGGGAAGCATTGATTTTACCCCGGAATCCTGTAAAATATAGGATAGTTAGAAAGCGGGGGAATGGCATGGAGCGGTATCAGAAATTCCTGGAAAGCAAACAGGCGGCGGTGAAGCTGGACATCGCCCTGGAGGATTTCTTCCGGGAGGAGGATGCACACCGGGAAGTCTATGGGCAGTACCTGCGGCAGCGAATCCGCCCGGCTGTGGAAGAACTGATTCGCCGGGAGGATCTGGAAAAGCTGGAACAGCTCAATCAACTGGGTTGGCTTCCGCCTGTGGATGATTTTTTGAAGCTGGCAGCCAGAGAAAGGAAAAATGCAGCCTTTGTCTGGCTGCTTCGGTTAAAACAGGAGAAATATGGATTTTGTGAAGAAAGCTTCTCCCTGTGATTCGGAGGAGAGAAGAAAGCGGCAGACGGCCCTGGGCTTTCAGGTGCTTCTCAACTGCCGCAACGAACTATACAGTCTCTTTCCCTATCTGGATGGGGCCTTTGCCAGTCTGCCCAATCGGGCCTCTGACGATACCCAGTCCTTGGGGACGGATGGGGCGTATCTGCTGTTTTCCCCCGGCTATCTCCTTGCCCTCTATGGAGAACATCCGGCACGGCTGCGGAGGGGGTATCTGCACATCCTGCTGCATCTTCTGTTTCTCCATCCCTTCCGCCGAGGGCAGCGGGACAGTCGGCTGTGGAATCTTGCCTGTGATATTGCGGTGGAGCAGATGATCCGACGGGAGAAGCAGCCCCGCCTGGCAGTGGAGGAGAATCCTGTGCAGGAGGCAGTGCTTGCGGCGTTAGGAGACACACCCCAATCTGCGGAGGAGATTTATGAGAAGCTGCTGGGCTGCCACCGACCTGTGGATGAACTGACAGCGGCCTTCCTTTTTGACGACCATCATCTTTGGAGCCGTGTGGACCCGTCCAGCCAGCGCACCTGGGAGCATCTGCTGGCCTATACCAGCGGAAGCCGCCGCCGGGGCGGGGGCCATGCGGGCACCCGGGCCGGTTCCCAGCGGGAACAGCTGGGGGAAGTCCACCGAGGGGTTTATGATTACCGGACTTATCTTCGGAAGTTTGCCGTGTCCCGGGAGGAAATGGAGCTGGATATGGACAGCTTCGACTACATCTACTACACCCTGGGGATGGAACAGTTGGGGAACATCCCGCTGATGGAACCACTGGAATACCGGGAGGGGCACAAGCTGGAAGAATTGGTCATTGCCATTGACACCTCCGGCTCCTGCTCCAAAGAGGTGGTTCAGGGCTTCCTTTCGGAGACCTACAGCATTTTGAGCCAGCAGGAGAACTTCTTTCGGAAGATGCAGGTTCACCTGATTCAGTGCGACTGCCTGGTGCAGTCTGCGGTGGTCATCCACTCCCGCCAGGAGTGGGAGAACTACAGCCGGGACATTACCATTCAGGGCCGGGGCGGTACGGATTTTACCCCGGTGTTTCGCTATGTGCAGCAGCAGAGAGAAGCGGGAAAGCTGCAAAATCTGAAAGCCCTGCTGTATTTTACCGATGGGGATGGGTTCTATCCCCGGGAAAAGACGGATTACGAGACGGCCTTTGTGTTTCTTCACAGGTCCGATAAACTGGACGCGGTGCCCGCCTGGGCCACGCGGCTTCTGATAGGTGACGAATGATGAATATCAAAGAGGCAAAGAACGAAATTGCAAATACCCTCCGGGCCTACCTTCGGAAGGATGCGGCGGGGAACTACTGCTTTCCCCGGGTGCGGCAGCGGCCCATTTTGCTTATGGGCCCTCCCGGCATCGGAAAAACCGCCATTCTGGAACAGGTGGCCCGGGAAAATGGGGTGGGGCTGGTGGCCTACACCCTGACCCATCACACCCGCCAGAGTGCGGTGGGCCTGCCTAAAATCGAAACTCTGGCGTTTAACGGACAGGAAATCCAGGTGACCCAGTACACCATGAGTGAGATCATCGCTGCCGTGTATGCCTATATGGCAAGAACCGGGAAAAAAGAGGGCATCCTCTTTTTAGACGAGATCAACTGCGTGTCGGAGACCCTGGCCCCCACCATGCTGGAGCTGCTGCAAAACAAGACCTTCGGCAGCCATTCGGTGCCTGAGGGCTGGATCCTGGTGACGGCGGGCAATCCGCCCCAGTATAATAAATCAGTGAGAACCTTTGATGTTGCTACCCTGGACCGGGTGCGGACCATTCCGGTGGAGCCGGACTGTGGTGTGTGGCAGGAATATGCCCAGGCCAGCGGCGTCCACGGGGCCATTCGCTCCTATCTTGCCATCCGACCGGAGCAGTTCTATCTGGTGGAGGACGGGGAGCAGGGAAAGTCCTTTGTCACCGCCAGAGGCTGGGAGGATTTGTCGGAACTTCTGGGAAGCTACGAGGCGCTGGACATCCCGGTGACCCGGGACCTGGTGAAAGAGTATCTCCAGAAAGAGGAGGTTGCCAAGGACTTTGCCGCATATTACCAGCTCTATGGAAAGTATCGGGCGGATTATGGAATCTCGGACCTGCTGGACGGAACGCTGACCCAGGCGCAGTGGGCGGAAAAAGCGGCTATGGCCCGGGACGGCGGCTTTGAGGAACGGTTTACGGTGGTTCAGCTGCTGGTGGATGGTCTGGAACAGGGCTTTGCCCGGTACAGCCGCCAGGAAAGTCGGCTCCGCGCCCTTCACGGGAGCCTGCTGCGGCTGCGGGGAAGCTGGGGAGAAGGCCCCGGTGCCCTGGCAAAGGGCAATGAAAAGAGTCTCCGGGTGCGGCTGGATGCGGGCCTGGCAGTGGATGCGGAGCCGGAGCGGTGGGCCATCGAAAAGCTGGAAGCCTACGACCTGGTCCTGCGGCAGGAGCATATTCGGGACCCGCAGGCGGGCTTTGCACGGGTCAAGGCGCTGTTTTCCCAGGAGACCCAGGCCTTTTCTCAGCTGACCCAGAACACAGGACTGCGGCTGGAGAGAGCCTTCCAATTTGCGGAAGACTGCTTTGGGGAAGGGCAGGAAATGGTGCTCCTGGTGACGGACCTCACCCGATCTTCTCAGGCTATGGCTTATATCGCCGCCAACGGCAGCGAGGGCTTTTTGCGCCACGGGGATGCCCTGATGTTTGCATCCCGAGAGCGAACCCTGATGGAGCAGTGCAAAAGTCTCATGGAGGAGAGGTAAGGGCACGCCCCAAGCAGCAATATAGAAATAAGGACCCGCCCCGCTCAAAAAATTGAGCGGGGCGGGTCAGCGTGTCGAAAAAGCCTTTCGGGGCTTTCCGACAAATTATGCGCGCAGCAGGCGGGAGCTGCCGGATGGAATTTGGGGTTGCGTACGAATCGCGCAAGAAAAAAGAAAAACCACAATCCGAAGATTGTGGTTTTTATGGTGGACGATATAGGACTCGAACCTATGACCTTCCGCACGTCAAGCGGATGCTCTAGCCAGCTGAGCTAATCGTCCAACTCTGTTTTGTTTGGGCCGTTTGTTTGGCCGTGCTCTCAAGCACAGGTCGAATTATATACCATGGTGCCGGATTTGTCAAGCGTTATTTTGAAAAAATTTGAAAAAATTTATCCAATGGCAAAATCTGCTTCAGAAGTTCCGAGAAAACGGATTTCCAGGGCGTTTGGCAAACAGATAATAGAGGGGCCGCCGGAATGAAAACCGCGCTTTTCGCAGTAGTGATCCGGACAGCTGGCTTCGGTGACAGCAATTTTTCCGTTTTGAACTGTAATTTGATTATAGCCGCCGCCGGGAGCGGGAACCAGAAAGCTCTGGTCGGTGGTAAGGTCCACGGTCTGATAGACTTTGCCGCCGCTGAGAATCTGGGCCCGGGTGGCATCTTCCCGGGGACGGAGGAGGAAAAGCCCGGCTGTGCCGCAGACCAGGGCAATGAGGATCAGAATCAGAATCCAGGTGCGTGTTTTCATAGAAAGGACTCCTTAGGATAGGCCCAGGGGCGGGGCCGAAGATATCTCTGTCAGTATAGCAAAAAAAGTGATAAATTACAAGAAAAAGTTCAAAATACACCTTGACTTTTCGGGACGTGGATGATAAAATATACCAGCCGCATTGAAGAGGTTTAAGCAGGTGCGCTTAAAAAGCCGCCCACCTCAAGAGCGAGACTACAAATAATGAAGTAGGTGAAATGTAAATGAAAGCAGTTATCGTGACCGGTGGCAAGCAGTACACCGTTTCCGAGGGTGATGTTCTGTACATCGAGAAGCTGGGCGCTGAGGCCGAGGAGACCGTCAAGTTCGACAAGGTTCTGGCAGTCCTGGACGGCGAGAACACCAAGGTTGGTGCTCCTGTTGTTGAGGGTGCTTCCGTCGAGGCTAAGGTTGTTAAGAACGGCAAGGCAAAGAAGGTTGTTGTCTTTACCTACAAGCCCAAGAAGAACGAGAAGCGCAAGATGGGTCATCGTCAGCCTTACACCAAGGTTGAGATCACCAAGATCGCACTGTAATTCGTTATGACAAAATGCGAATTTTTTACCGAAGACGACCGAATCACAGGATTCACCGTCTCGGGTCACAGCGGCTATGGTGAAGCCGGTACCGACATTGTCTGTGCCGCCATCAGTGCCGTGGTTGCCATGGTCGAAGCTACCATCAACGATGTTTGTGGTGCAAAGGCCAAGGTACGGGTCAAAGACGAAGATGCCCGCATCACTCTGACCCTCCCCGCTTCCTGCGATGAAGAGGAAAGCGTTCAGGCAGTTCTTGCCGGTATGATGCTTTATCTTTGCAGTCTGCGGGATGATTATCCTGATTATATCGAAGTTTTGGAGGTGTAACACCATGCTGAAGATTGGTATTCAGTTCTTCGCTCACCATAAGGGCGGCGGTTCTACCAAGAACGGTCGTGATTCCGAGTCCAAGCGTCTGGGCGTTAAGCGTGCTGACGGTCAGCCCGTTCTGGCTGGCAACATTCTGGTTCGCCAGAGAGGCACCCACATCCATCCCGGTGTCAATGTTGGTATCGGCAAGGATGATACCCTGTTCGCTCTTGTCGACGGTGTCGTCAAGTTCGAGCGTATGGGCAAGGATCGTCGGCAGTGCTCCGTTTACGCTGAGCAGTAATTGTCGTATAAGCCTTGAAGGACTGCTGCAAACTACTTGCGGCAGTCCTTTTTTTCAAAGTGCTGTGATCTCTGAAAATTCCCTGGGATTTTTTGGAGATGACCGTATTTTCCACCCGTTAGATAAAGGAGAAGTTCCATGTTTGTAGATAAAGTTAGAATCACTGTCATCGGCGGACGGGGCGGCGACGGCGCGGTTGCCTTCCACCGGGAGAAGTATGTGGCCTCCGGCGGTCCCGACGGCGGCGACGGCGGACACGGCGGCAGCGTCATCCTCCGTGTTAACGACAATATGTCCACCCTGCTGGATTTCCGCTATAAGCGCAAGTATGCCGCCCAGTCCGGCGACAACGGCCGCGGCAACCACATGAGCGGCAAGCGAGGCGCACCCCTGATTATCGAAGTGCCCCGGGGCACTGTGGTCCGGGACGCTGAGACCAATCAGATTATTGTAGATATGTCCACCGGCGAGGACTTTGTCATCGCCAAGGGCGGTCGAGGTGGCTGGGGCAATGCCCACTACGCCACCGCTACCCGTCAGGTCCCCCGGTTTGCCAAGGCCGGTGTCAAGGGCCAGGAGCGGGACGTCATCATGGAGCTGAAGCTTCTGGCAGACGTGGGCCTGGTCGGCTTCCCCAACGTGGGCAAGTCCACCCTGCTCAGCGTTACTTCCAATGCACGGCCCAAGATCGCAAACTACCATTTCACCACGCTCTTCCCCAACCTGGGTGTCATCTATGTGGATGAGGGCGTGTCCTTCGTCATGGCTGATATCCCCGGTATCATCGAAGGTGCTGCCGAAGGTGCAGGCCTGGGCCACGACTTCCTGCGGCACATTGACCGCTGCCGCCTGCTTGTTCATGTAGTAGATGTTTCCGGCAGTGAGGCCCGGGATCCTGTTGAGGATTTTCACGCCATCTGCGAGGAGCTCAAGAACTACAGCGTGGACCTGAGCAATCGGCCCATGATTGTGGCTGCCAACAAGATCGACCTGATGATGCCTGAGTCCGACAATCTGGAGCGGCTCAAAAAGGCTGTGGAGGAAGCTGGCTGTGAGCTTTATGAGATTTCTGCCGGCACCACCCAGGGCACCCGGAATCTGATGCGGGTGGTGGCTGAAAAGCTGCGGACCCTGCCCCCTGTGACCATCTACGAGCCTGAGTATGTGGAGCCGGAGGTGGAAGCCGGTGATCCTCAGGATCTGGAAATCGAGCATCTGGGCAGCACCTGGGTTATCACCGGTGTGTGGCTGGAGCGCCTGGTCCAGAATATCAACTTCGACGACTACGAATCCCGTAATTTCTTCGACTTGCAGCTGAGAAAGTGCGGCCTGTTCGCTCGCCTGGAGGAGATGGGCATTGCCGACGGCGATACCGTTGATATTTATGACTTCCAATTTGAATATCAGCGATAAAAGTGTTTGCCATTTTCAACTTTATTTGGTATAATAATAGAGTCACCCGGTGGCGGTGACTCTATTTTGTTTCTACGGAGGGTGCCTGTATGATCCGGAACCTGAATCAAATGACATTCCAGTCCTTCGGTACGGTCCTTACCGACCGCGCTCAGGCGGATAAAAATAACGAAACGATCATTCCTCTGTCTGTGGAGGAACCTCAAATAGACCTTTACCAGGCGGATGCTCCCACTTGGCTCAATTGCAGCGGCGGAAAGGCTGTGCTGTCTGTCTCCACCGACGCAGAGACCTTCCAGGATTTCTACCTGGACAAGCGGGTCTGTGTCAGCGCAGGCGTATACTTTGTGGCCTATCCCTTTAAGGGTGAGGCCACTGTGACCATGACCTCCTCCAAGGTGCCTCAGATTGTGGGTACGAAGAAGAACGGCAGCCTCCGGGAAGACCCCAGGATGCGGGTGGACGGCCTGTACACCTTCTTCTATCAGGAGCGGGAGCAGGGCTTTATCTTCTCCGGCGAGTCCCATCCCATGCCCGAGCTCACCTACGTGGACCAGGGAGAGCTTCACTCCGTGCTGGAAGGCCAGGATATGCTTCTCAAGCAGGGCGACATTACGGTTTACGGCCCTAACCAGTGGCATATGCACTATGCGGATATCGGTGTGGCCCCTCGATTTGTGACCATTACCTTCGATTTGGACGGCCTGGACCTCACCCCGCTGTTGAATCAGAAATTTGTGGCACCCCAGCAGGCGGTGACCCTGCTGCAGCAGATGCTCCGGGAACAGGAGCGGATGGACGAGTATTCCAACGATATGATTATCTCCCAGCTCAGCATGGTGCTGCTCACTCTGCTGCGAGAGGCCGCCAGCCCCACCGGGGCCAAGCTCCAGACCTCCAACGCTGTCCACGGGGAGAATGAGATTATCCGCCAGGCCCAGCAGTATATCAGCACTCACATTCGGGAGAAGCTGCCGGTGCCTCTGGTTGCCCGTCAGGTGGACGTGAGCCCCAGCTATCTCACGGCGCTGTTCCACAAGAATCTCCAGATTTCCCCCGGTGAGTATATCCGCCGGATTAAGCTCCAGGAGAGCAAGCAGATGATCCGGGAGAATAACCTCAACTTTACGGAGATTGCCGCTGCCCTGCAGTATTCCACGGTGCACCATTTTTCTCGTCAGTTCAAGGAAAAGTTTGGCATTACCCCCACGGAATACGCAAAGTCTGTGCGATAAGCAAAAAACTGCAAATAGATTACCTGCCTGTGTCCTGTAATGGGACGCAGGCACTTTTTTGGCTAAAGCTTGCGAAATTGGGGATTCTGAGATATACTAGAATCAATTTCTATGTTGGAGGACGAGGGATATGGAATTCAAGGTGCTGACAGTGGGAGATGTGGTGGGCAATCCCGGTATGGATCGGATCAGCCGGAGCCTTCGGAAGCTGCGTCGGTCCACTGGCGCGGATTTCGTGGTGGTAAATGGAGAAAATGCCAGTGTTGTGGGCTTGATCCCTTCCCAGGCAGAGGAGATTCTGGATGCCGGTGCAGATGTGATCACCATGGGCAACCATACCTTTGGCAAGCGGGAAATCACCGATTATCTGGATGACTGCCCCCAGATTCTCCGGCCTGCCAACTATGCCCCTCAGGTCCCGGGACGGGGCTGGGGGATCTATGAGAGCCGGGCAGGGGATGTGGCAGTCATCGATCTCATCGGTCGGTGCAACATGGACTACGGCCCCGACAACCCCTTCCTGCTGGTGGAGAAGATTTTAAAGGAGATTACCGCCAAGATCATTCTGGTGGAGATTCACGCCGAGGCTACTTCGGAGAAGCTGGCTATGGGCTATATGCTGGACGGACGGGTCAGCGCCGTGTGGGGCACCCACACCCATGTACCCACAGCGGATGCCCAGGTGCTTCCCAAGGGCACGGGTTATGTGACGGACCTGGGCATGACCGGGCCGAAAAACTCGATTTTGGGAATCAAGCCCCAGCTGTCCATTGCCAAGTTCCGAGGAGACCTCACAGAGCGGTACCGCTGGGCGGATGGTCCCACCAAGCTGGAAGCCGTCCTTTTCACCATCGACAGTGCCACAGGCAAGTGCCTGAAGGCGGAAAGAGTTGACCAATGGGATTAAAAATTCTTCACAGTGCCGATTGGCACCTGGATTCTCCCTTTGCTTCCTTCCAGGGGGAGCAGCGGGAGTACCTGCGCAGAGCCCAGATGGAAATCCCCGGGCGGATTGCCATGGCCTGCCGGGAACAGAATTGTGACCTGGTGCTTTTGGCGGGGGACCTGTTTGACGGTCCCTGGACCCGGGACAGCCTGGATGTGGTTCGGGATGCCCTGGCGGAGTGCCGGGCACCGGTGTTCATTGCGCCGGGAAATCACGACCCCTGGGGACCGGACAGCCCCTGGGGAGAGCTTTGGCCGGACAATGTCTGGATTTTCCCGCCTAAGTGCATGAGCACGGTGGTGCCGGAGCTGGACTGCCGGATTTACGGCGCGGGCTTTTCCGGCATGGACTGCCCCTCTCTGCTGGAGGGATTTCAGGCAGAGGGAGAGGAGCCCTATCAGATCGGCGTGTTCCACGGGGACCCCACCGGGGGAAATTCCCCCTATAACCCGGTGACCACCGCACAGATTCGGGATTCCGGCCTCAACTATTTGGCCCTGGGCCATATCCACAAGGCCGGTGGCTTGGAGGCCGGGGATACCGTCTGCGGCTGGCCCGGCTGTCCTATGGGACGAGGCTGGGACGAAACCGGGGAGAAGGGATATTTCTTGGTGGATGTGGGCCGTGAGACCAGCGTCCAGCCTATCCTTCTGGATACACCTCGGTTTTATCAGCAGGATGTGGAAATCGGTGAGGATGCTGCCAGAGCGCTGGAAGCAGTGCTGCCCCCGGCGGGGCAGAATGATTTCTACCGTCTGACCCTGACCGGGTATGGAAAGCCGGACCTGACGGCCTTAAAGCGGCAGTTTGCCGCCTACCGGAATTTGGAGCTTCGGGACCGCACCGTGGACCTGGGCGGTCTCTGGGACCAGGCGGGAGAGGACACCCTGCGGGGGGCCTATTTCGCCAGGCTCAAGGCTGCGGCAGATGGGGCGGCAGACCCTGAGACTCAGAGACAGGTGCTTCTGGCGGCGGAAATTTCCCAGAAGCTGCTGGAAGGAAGGGAGGTGCTGCTTCCGTGAGAATCTATGAAATGACGGCGACCTTTGGCAAATTGCAGCACCAGACCTTGACCCTGAAACCGGGTCTCAACATCATCGAGGCCCCCAATGAATGGGGAAAGAGCACCTGGTGCGCCTTCCTGGCGGCGATGCTCTACGGTCTCGACACCCGGGCCAAGAGCACCAAAACCGCATTGGCGGACAAGGAACGCTATGCCCCCTGGTCGGGTATGCCCATGTCCGGGCGAATTGACCTGTGCTTTGAGGGCCGGAATATCACCATCGAGCGTCGGACCAAGGGCCGGGTGCCTCTGGGAGAGTTTTCTGCCTATGAGACGGAAACCGGACTTCCTGTTCCACAGCTGAATGCAGCAAACTGTGGAGAAACCTTATTGGGTGTGGAGGAGAGTGTCTTCCGCCGTGCGGGGTTTATCCGACTATCGGATTTGCCCGTCACCAATGACGACGCCCTGCGCCGCCGTCTCAATGCCTTGGTTACCACCGGGGATGAGAGCGGGGACGGGGAGCGTCTGGCAAGAAGTCTGAAAGAACTGAAAAATAAATGCCGCTATAACCGCACCGGGCTGCTGCCCCAGGCAGAGGCGGAGCGGGAACAGCTGCTGGATGCCATGGAGGAGCTGGACAGCCTGGGGGCCCAGTGTGAAAAGGTCTCCCAGCGGATGGAAGAGGTGGAGAGCTGGCAGGCCCAGCTTCAAAACCACCGGGAGCATCTGCGGTGCACCCAGGCGGAGGCGGACGAACAGCGGGTTTCTCAGGCCCGGCAGCGCTATGAGGAAGCCCGGGATCAGCTGGAGAAGCTGGAGGAAATCTGCCGGAAGCTGCCTGCGCGGGAGGAGGCCCAGCGAAAACTGCGGCAGATCAAAGAATTCACAGATCGGTGGAATTCTGCACTGATGGAGGAGCAGATGCTTCCGAAAACGGCCCAGGCCCCGGAGCCTCCGGCGGTTTTTCAGGGGATGGATCCTCAGGCGGCCATGGAGATGGCGGCAAAGGATGGCAGGGCCTGGCAGAAACTGCGGACCAATACCGACTTGCTGTGGATTTTGCTGTCCATTACCTTTTTCTCCGCTGCGGGCCTGACAGCCGTGCTGCGCCTGACGTTTTTTGCCTGCCTGCTGCTGGCTTCCGGCGCTGCGGTGCTGGTGCTGGGGTGGATGCGCAGACGGAACCAGGCGCTGGATCTCAAAGCTTTGGAAGAAAAATATGGAGACCCGAACCCCAATCACTGGGTCCAGTGGGCGGAGCGCTACCGCCAGGCCATGGCGGACTATCAGCGAGAGCGCTTTCAGAACCAGCGGGGGGATCTGGACAGCCGGATGGCGGAGCTGAAAAAACAGCACGCCTCTCTCTGCGGCAGTCAGTCCGTGGCGGAGGTGACCCAGGTTTGGCAGGAGGTTTCCCGGTATTGGGAGACCTTGCAGCTGGCCCAGCGGGAAGCACGGCAGGCCCAAAGTCACCTGGAAGATGTGCAGGCCATGGCAAAACCGCTGGCAAGACCGACGGGAGAGGATTCTCTCACCTATAGTGAGGAAGATACTGCCCGACTTCTTTCTGATGCTGAGACAGAGCGCAAGACCTTGCAGACCCGTCTGGGCCAGCTTCAGGGAAGAATGGAAGCCCTGGGCGATGCCGAGAGCCTGAAAGCCCAGTATGACCAGGTGAATCAGCGAATTGAGAAGCTGGAGGATGTCTATCAGGCAGTGACCATTGCCCAGGAGAATCTGGAAGCGGCGGCGGCGGACCTGCAGCGGCGGTTTGCACCCAGGATTACCATGCGGGCCCAGGAACTGATGCAGCAGATGACCGGGGGCCGATATGATCGTCTGACTCTGGGAGAGGACCTGGCACTGGGAGCCGGTGCCCGGGAGGAAGATACCCTCCACGGCGTCCTATGGCGCAGTGAGGGTACTGTGGACCAGCTCTATTTCGCGCTTCGGCTGGCGGTGTCTGACGCATTGACCCCGGATGCACCTCTGGTGCTGGACGATGCCCTGGTGCGTTTTGACGACCAACGGCTCCGTGCAGCTCTGGAGATTTTGCAGGCAGAAGGGGAGCACAGACAGATTCTGCTCTTTACCTGCCAGAAGCGGGAGCTTCAAATGCTTTCCGAGAAATAAAAAATTCCGATATGGCGAAGATGCCATATCGGAATTTTTTTAATCCGAAATCAGAACCCGATAAAGGGGATACCCCAGGGCGGTTCCGAACAGGTTCAGAATAATGTCGTCAACATCGCAGGAGCCGGTGAGAAAAAGCACCTGGCAGATTTCCGCCAGAACCATAACTCCTGCCACAACCAGAAGGGCCTTCCAGAATTTCCGAAGCTTTGGGAAAAGCGTGGGCAGCAGCGCACCCATGGGAACGAACAGCAGCACATTTCCCGCCAGATTGTACACCGCCAGCTGGGTGAGCACCGGGCGCACCGGATTCACCAGCAGCCGCCAATAGAGGGCAATGGTGTGCAGGGGGACGAGGTTGGTGTGCTGGCACACATGATCCCAGTAGGGAAGTGCTTCTTCACAGCGGCTGCGGGCGAACAGCACCCACAGGAGGCCGCCGAGATAGAAAAGAAACATTGCGATATAAAATTTCTTCCGCTTTGGGGTCATGGGGTCCATCCTTTCCATTCCGGGGAAAATAAAGTACAGCTGCTATTCTATCAGAAGTATGCGCATTTTTCAAGAAAAAGGCCGCCCGTTTGGGCGGCCTTTCAAAAGGTTTAAGGAATTCTTACTTAGCGAAGACCTTCTTCAGGTGAACAAAGCGGGGCAGGCCGTCTTCCTTCTTCATGCCGGTCTCACCCTGGATGAGGGGCAGGCAGTAGTCGATGAAGCCCTGGTTGACACCGTTGTGAGCCTCGTTGATCCACTCCAGAGGAACCTTCTTCTCGGTGTTAGCCACCAGGCTCAGGTCGAACAGCTTGGGCTCGCAGTGGTAGCCGTTCTCGTCACGGGTGCACTCGAAGCCAACCATCTTGTCGGTGATGCCGGAAACAGCGGACTCCAGAGCAACCTTACCGGACATAAAGGACTCCTGAATGTCGGTGCCGGAAGCGCAGTGAGCAGCGCAGCGCTGCAGCAGGCTCAGCTCGATGGGACGAACCTTAGCGCCGGTAGCAGCCTTCACAACGTCGGCCAGACGAGCAGCCAGGCCGCCCAGCTGAGCGTGACCGAAGCCGTCGGTGCCGGAGGTCTTAGCCTCGGAAACGAAGGTGCCGTCAGCATAGTGGACGCCCTCGGAGACAGCCACGATGCAGTTCTTCTTCTCGTTGTAGATACGCTTTACGTCAGCAACGAACTGATCCATGTCGAAGTCAACCTCGGGGAGGTAAACCAGATCGGGGCCGTCGCCCTTGACGTTTGCGAGAGCAGCAGCAGCGGTCAGCCAGCCGGCGTGACGGCCCATGCACTCGATGATGGTGACCATGCC
>JAHHRT010000031.1 GCA_020025615.1 Oscillospiraceae bacterium
GAATCCACCGAGCCCACGGTAACGGTGCCGGTACTGCCGGCGCTGCCTACGGAGACTGCCGGAGAGCAGACGAATACAGGCGGAAACGGCTGGATTCTGCCGATAATCTGCTCCTGCCTGCTGCTCCTTCTGCTGCTTTTGCTGCTGCTAATGCAGAAACAGGTGACCTTTGACACTGCCGGAGGCCAGAAGATAGACAGTCAGCGGGTCTTCCGGGGCGGCCATGTTCAGCGGCCTGAAGAGCCCGTGAAGCCCGGCGCCGTATTTGCCGGCTGGTATCGGGACCCCCAATGCACCGACCGGTGGGATTTTGAAACCGACAAGGTCACGGAAAATACGACATTGTACGCAAAATGGCTCTGATCCAAAAATATAATCCGAAAGTGGGGCAACAGGAAGTTATGAAAACGAGAAGAACAATCACATTCATTGCCATGGTTCTGGTGCTGGCAACGGTTCTCGGCATGGCAGTCGGAGCTGCGGCGGCAAAAACCTGCGGCATCACCGTCTCCACGGTGCCGGGAAAACCGGGCCAGGAGGTGACGGTGGAGGTCCGGGCGGAGAAAAACCCCGGCTTTACCAATCTGGCTATGGTGCTGGACTTCGATCCCGCAAAGCTGGAGCTGGTGCAGGTCGATCTGAAGGACCCGGAGGGCAAGGCCTATCTCTGCGGGGATGTGGCATCTGTAAACCGCAGCTGGAAGCCCGGTGCCGATGACGACCTGGATGCAGCCCGCACCTATCCCTTCGTGGTCTGCGCCGCAGTGGAGGAGGTCAAAGCCGACGGCATCCTCTTTACCGCAACATTCAAGGTTCTGGACGGCACCCCCGGTGTTCTGGCGGTCACGCCCCGGATCCGCTACATCCGCAACAATACCGCCGCCCTGCCTGTATTTGAGGACATCACCGCCAGCGTCACTCCCGGCGGCGTGGAGATTCCTGCCGCAGTGGATAAGATCGAGCTGAGTGCTGCCGAACTCTGGCTGAGAGAGAACGGCACGGATACCCTGACGGTAACCGGCGTTCCCGAGAATACACCCATCAGCTGGCAGAGCAGCGCACCGCAGTTCGTCGAGGTGGACAATGGCACACTGACTGCCAAGGCTCCCGGTACCGCCGTCATCACCGCCTCTGTGGGAAATGCAAAGGCAGAGTGCCGTGTTACCGTGGTGATGCTGGGCGACATGGACGGCGACGGTGTGGTGAAAATTTCCGATATCATGCAGGGCCTTGATGCCTTTAACATGAATACACAGCTGACACCTGCCCAGATGTGCGCCCTGGATGCCGACGGTGACGGCGTGTTGAAAGATTCCGACATCATGACCATCATCGAAAGATTCAATCAGCAGTAAAATTCATCCCCCTCCGGGATGCTTCCCGGAGGGGTACCCCCCAGGATTTGCCGCTGCGCACTGTGAAAAGAGTACTCAGCGGCAAGTGATATTGGGTTATGGAGAGATCACATTATGGAATATATCAAAAAGAATCGGCGGAGGCTCCTGTGCTGGCTCCTGGTGGTGGTTCTGGTGACGGCTACCTGCCTGCCCCTTCTGGGCAGGAGCAGAGTGGAATACGAAAATCCCATTTCTCAGAGGAGTGTGGAGGATATCCGGGTGGTCCATGCCGGAGAAGCTCAGAACCTGACGGGCAGCGGCACACAGGATACCGACGGTACCGGCAGCGGCGAGGCCGGGGGACAGACCGGCAACCGGGGCGGCAATGAATCCGGAGAATCGGACAAGCCTGCCTCCGGTGCCGACACCGAAGAGAAAACTGAAAATATCGAGAATGACACCGATTCTAAAACCGGTCCCTCCCTGGAGGATCTGTCCAATTCCGAGATCGGCTCCTCCCCGGACATCCAGCCTCAGGGCCAGGAGGGCCAGGAGGAGGGAAATCAGGGCGAAGAGGGCGGCGAAGAAGCCGAGCTTCAGCTGGGTGCCGTGTTCTACTGGCATAAATACGGCAGAGATCCCCGGAGCATTGTCTGTCAGCCCAATGAGGTAGTGGGCAAGCAGATCATGACCGCCCAGCTGGCGGATGAGAAGCTGGTGTACGAGATTCAGCTTACCGGCGAGGATGCGGACAAGGCCCGGATCACCGCCGTCACCTGCAGCGAAGGAAATTCTGCCGGGGTTCCCGTGGAGACCTCCGGTGCCGTGCCTGTCCATGTCCGGGCAGACCCGGGCTACCAGAGCTACATCTTCCTGGTGGAAGCCGAGGCAGAGGGGGAGCCCATCACCTTTACCTACGTGATCCGCTGCGAAAGCGGCAAGGATCTGGATCTTCACCTGACCTGGAACGAAAAAGACGGCGACACTGCCGCTGTGGTGTGCTATGCCGACCGGGAGGCGATCAAGTCCGTCAACGGCAAGCACCTGACGGAAGGGGCCTTCACGTTTACAACGCATTTTGAGGGCGATCTGGCGGATACCGCCCAGCTGGTCAGCGCCGAATACCGCACGGACTCCGGCGAGACCGGGACCCTGAATCCCGATGGGGACACCATCCAGATGGCGGTGCCTGTGGGCATGGATCGGGAAAACTATTATCTCCATTTCACCGCCCGGGTCACCGGCACCGACAGCGACGGAGATCCGGTGGAGCTTACCATTACTTACGGCATCACCATTGTCTACGAAAATATTCTGGACCTGCAGCTGGTCTTTACCTGGTACGACCGGGGAATCACGCCCAGAGACCTTCACTGCCGGGTCAACGACCAGGTAGTGGGCCGGGTAAAAAACAATCAGCTGAGTGCAGGTGCTCTGGCCTATGACATCCGACTGGAGGGCTCCGATGCGGACAACGCCCGGATTAAGGTGGTTTCCTGCCGGGCCGACAGCGGCGGGACCGTCAGTCTGGAGCCCTCAGGCTCCATGCCCATGAACCTTCCGGAAGGGGCCTCCTCGGAGACTTACACCTTCCTCATCACCGTCCAGGTGGGAAAGCAGAAGGCCAATTTCACCGTCCGGATGGATTACTCCCGGGATGTGAGCCTTCAGATGCGGTTTACCACGCTGACAGGGGAGAAAATCCTCACCTGTGAGAATGGCCGCTCCGTCACGGCCCAGCTGGTATTCGACGATGAGCTGGAGGACGGTATGCTCTCCTATTCCATGACCCTGCCGGAGAACATCACGATTACGGATGTCCACTTCTACCAGTCCGGCACCATGCGCAATCAGCATCTGGAGCCGGCGGGGACTGTGCAGCTGGCCCTGGACGGCGGGGAGACCGGCGAGAATTCCTTCCGGGTCACCGCTGTAGATGACGGCGGGGCAGATTACCATTTCTTTATCAACATTCCCTACAAGCATCGGGGAGAGAATCTGGTGAAAATCGCCACCAATCTCACCGACGGCATGGAGGTCACCAACGGCACCGAGGTCAACCTGAACGTTCGAGCCTGGGTGGAGGACGAGCAGGGCAACACCATCAGCCACATTCTCGCCACCGGCACCAACGGCTCCAAAATCACCGTCTGGCTGGACGGGGAGGAGATTCCCTATTTCAGCGCCTCCGGTGCAGCCCAGGAATATCTCCTGATTCCCAAAGACCCGGAGGTTGGCGACACCAATACCCACATCCTGAAAATCTACGCCGAGGATGCCTTCGGCAACTATGGACAGCTGGAGCTGACCCTTCGGGGCAAACGAACCCAGAACGGTCAGATTCTCGGCACCGCCCAGGTCTACATCGATATGACGGTGCTGGGACTGGGTGTGGAAGGCCCCGTGAGCTACACGGTGCTTTCGGAGGAGCCGGTGTCCAACGTGGTTCCCAAGGTGGTCTGGGGGGCCGATACCGGCGATCCCTTCGGCTATGCAGAGCATACCTTCGGCTGGGTCGGCGGCACCATCGCCGGCACCGTAGAGGACGGCTTCTATCTTCGCAGTATGTCGCCCCCCAATCCCGTGGCTGCCCAGGCCATGTCCGGCAGAAATTGGGGAGATGTCGGCAGCACCGATGAGGAGATCCTCGCCGCCATCGACAATACCCTGGGCCGGGGCTCCGGTCTCGCTACCCTGTGGCGGTGCATCTACCGAAACAACCTGCATCTTTCCACAGCTTCTCCCTCTTCCATCGGAGAATTTGACTTCACCAACGGCTCCGGCTGGCTCTATTCCATCGGCGGCGGGGACTATTACCCCGGCAGCTCCATGTCCAATTACTTCCTGAAGGACGGAGATGTGCTGACGCTGCGCTACACCCTGGCCCAGGGCTGGGATGTTGGCAGCGGTACTGAGGGCTACGGCAACACCGTGGGCTACTGTGTGTCCGCCATGAACGGTGTCTTTGATATCCACCATCAGATGGAGGAGCAGGTGGGGGAGGATGGCAGCATCCGCTACGTCTGCAAGTGCTGCGGCCTCGTCGAAGAATGTGGCCACGAGCATACCGAATACCGGGACCTGGGGGACGGCACCCATGCCACCTTCTGTCTCGACTGCAATACCTTAATCAGCCCCCCCGAAGCCCATATCTGGGAATACGGGGACCTGGAGGATCCTACTTATCACACGCTCCAGTGCCGCCTCTGCGGTGCTGCCCAGCAGGAGCTCCACCAGTGGGAGGAGCTCAGCAATACAGCTACCTGTACAGAGCCGGGCATCCGCACCGTCCAGTGCAATGTCTGCGGCATCACCCAGGAGCAGGAGGTTCCCGCCAAGGGCCATCAGACCGACAATCAGTTCTTCTTCGATGGGCAGGAGCACTACCAGCTCTGCGAGATCTGCGGCCTGGAGGTTCCCGGAAGCCGGGGCCGTCACACCTGGGTTTACAACGAGATGGAGGACGACTGGTTCTGCTCTGCCTGCCAGGCGGGACACGGCTGGGATATGGACCACTATCTGGACGACAGCAATCTGGTGTCGGCCACCTGCCAGGAGCTCTGGTATCACTGCCCGGACTGCAATCAGGATTTCGTCCGGACCGGCACCTTTGATGCTTATCACGAATATGAAAACGGCAGCTGCATCTACTGCGGTCAGCCGGACCCGGATTATGTAAGTCCCGAGGAACCTCCCGTGGAGCCGTCTATCGAGCCCCCGGCGGAGTTCCGCAGCCTGCGAAAATCCAGAAAAGGGAGAACCTGACCATGGAAAAAGGAGAAATTATGAACGAACAGATTCAGCAAATTATGCAGGAAATTGAAAAAGTCATCGTGGGCAAGCACGATGTGGTGGAGAAGATCCTCATGGCGGTGCTGGCCTCGGGCCATGTGCTTATGGAGGACGTCCCCGGTGTGGGAAAAACCACCACGGCTATGACCTTTGCCAAGGTCCTGGGCCTGGACACCAGAAGAGTCCAGTTCACCTCGGACACGGTGCCTTCGGACATCATCGGCTACTCCGTCTACGATAAGCAAAGCGAAAAATTTGTCTTCAAGCCCGGTGCCGTCATGACCAATCTGCTGCTGGCGGACGAAATCAACCGAACCTCCAGCAAGACCCAGTCGGCACTGTTGGAGGCCATGGAGGAGCATCGGGTCACGGTGGACGGCGAGACCTACGACCTGCCGAACCCCTTTGTGGTGCTGGCAACCCAGAACCCGGTGGGCTCCGCCGGTACCCAGCTGCTGCCCAGTGCACAGATGGACCGATTCCTCATTAAAATTTCCATGGGTTACCCGGATTTTGAAAGCCAGATCAATATCCTCCGGGACCGACACCAGGACAATCCCCTGGACCACATTCGGGCTATCGTCACCGACCAGGAGCTGCGGAACCTGATCGACCAGGCCCGGCAGGTGAATGTGGGGGACTATATCTATGAATATGTCACCCGGCTGACCCAGGCCACCCGGGAGCATCCCCTGGTGCAGCTGGGTGTCAGCCCCCGTGGTGCCCTGGCCGTGTGCCGCATGGCCAAGGCCTATGCCTTCGTCCACGGACGGGACTATGTGCTCCCCGAGGATGTGGCGGCGGTGTTCCCCTGCGTGTGCTGCCACCGTCTGATTCTCAGCACCAAGGCCAGAATGATGGAGGAGCAGCCTGAGACTGTTATCGGGGCGGTGATCAAGGAAATTCCCATGCCCGTCCTCAAAAAATCCTGAAAGCCGGTGAAGCGATGATCGGAATGAGAATGTGCTGGCTTGCGGTGGAAGCGTTGCTTCTGGGCCTGTTTTTCTACACGGGCCGGGCGCTGCCTCTGGCGGCAGCTCTGGCACTGCTTCTGGCGGTACTGGGTGCCATTCCATGCAGCCTTCTGGTCCGGAAAAAGCTCCGGGCAGAGCTGGAGCTTCCGGTGAATCTCCCCAAGGGAAAATCCGGGGAGGGAACCATAACGGTGGAAAATCCCACCCTGTTTCCGGTGTTTTGCCTTACCTGCCGGGTCCGGGTGGAGAACATCCTGAACGGCGACGGGGAAACGCAGAGCTTTCGCAGCTTTCTGCTTCCCAGAAGTACCGGCCATATTCCCCTGACCCTGGGCTCCGACTACTGCGGAAGACTCCGGGTGACGGCGGAAAAAATCATCCTCAGTGACTGCTTCGGGGTCATCGGCATTGCCTGCCCCGTTACGGTCAAAAAATCCGTCACGGTCCATCCCGATACCTTCGAGCAGACCATTCGGATGAATTACAATCTGTCCTCCTCCATGGACAGCGACCAGTATTCCCCCTATTGCCCCGGACCGGATCTTGCAGAGACCTTCCAGATTCGGGAATACGCTGAAGGGGACAGCCCCCGGCAGATTCACTGGAAGCTGTCGGGCAAGTTTGACCGGCTCATTGTCCGGGACCCCTCCCTGCCGGTGACCCGGTCGGTGCTGGTGTTCTGGGAGCGGACAGGCCAGTCCGGGGACCGAGACCGCACCGATGCCCAGGCGGAGGCGGTGGCTTCCGTGTGCAGGACCCTTTTGCAGCAGGATGTGGCGTTCACCCTGGGCTGGAATGAGGAACAGGGCTGCATCCTCCAGAATGTGGCAGATTTCGACGAATTCGTGGGTATTCTCCCGAGAATGTTGGGAGCAGCCGGAAGGGCGGAGGGGGTCAGCGGTGTGAGACTGCTGCTCCAGACCGGCAGATTCTGGTCCCAGAGCATTTTTGTGGGAGAGGACTTCACGGAGGAAGGACTGCCTGGTCATGTGACCTGGCTGACCTGCGGAAAGCAGGCACCGAAGGATGCGGTATCCTTCGATGCAGAAAACTACGAAACCCAGCTGGCGCAGCTGGAAATCTAAGGAGGCAGAGCCTTTGGAACTTCATAAAAAGAAGGGAGTCCTTCTCTGCCGGACCAGGGAAACCCAGTCGGGGAGACTCCTCACGGTGGTGCTGACCCTGCTCATGTATGCGGCGGTGATGGTCACCGCATCCTTTGGCCTGAGAGCAGTGGTGATTCCCGCCGCTGTTATGGGCCTGGTTTTCGCAGCTTGGGAGCTGTGGGGGCCAAAGAAATATTTCTATCACGGGGTATTGGGCCTGCTGTTGATTGCGGCCCTGGGGGGAAAATGGACCGCCGACGGCTTCTGCCGGATCTGGAATTCGGTCGCAGATACCTTCACCCGTTACCGAGCGATTCCTCTGATGTCGATGAAAACCGTCACCGACAACGGAACCCTGAGCCTGGGATTTGCCTCTGTGGTGCTGGGGGGCGCAGTGTATCTGCTGTCCGGCCTGGCTGTTCGGAGGGCAAGGACGGCAGCGGCGGTGATCCTGCCTTTGACAGGCACTGCACTGCTGGTGATCTTCGGAATTCCCGGATTCCCCATCTGGCTGGCAGGTCTCTTCGCTGTGTCTCTGATACTCCTGGCAGCCCCGGGAGAATATCAGAAGGGCAGGGGAGCGGCTCTGACCGGGAGCATGGCAATCTGCTTCGGTGCAGCGGCACTACTCCTGGGAATCTTCGCGGCTTCCGGCTCCGGGCTGTGGATGGAACATCTCCGGGACGACACCCGGGATTTCTGTCACAGGCTCCGGTATGAGACAAAGCTGACGGCGCTTCCTGAGGGCGATTTCCGGGATTTCGATCCGTCGGCGCAGGAGGAGTACACCGCTCTCATGGTGACCATGGAAAAGCCGGAACCTCTGTTTTTACGGGGCTTTACGGCGGATACTTTCCAGAATGACCGCTGGCTTCCGGTGACACCGGAGGCCCTGGCGGAGGAAAAAGAGATGCTCTACTGGCTTTATAAGGAGGGCTTCTACCCCCAGAGCCAATTTGCATCGGCGGCGGGACGGCTGAACCTGGAAACCAATCAGATTCGGATTCAGAATGTCAACGCCTGCCGGAAATATGCCTATACCCCCTATTCCCTGGTGACATCCAAAGCCATGCTGGACACGGGAACGCTCCGAAGCGGCTGGGTGGATGGGAAAAATGCAGAGGACTACAGCTATCAGACGGTATTTGCCCCCGAAAGTCAGTTGGAGGCCATCCTCGAAAGGCTGGACACCCTGGACGATCCGGAGGTTCAGGCCTTCCGCCAGGCGGAGAGTGCCTACCGGGCGTTCGTCAGGAAGACGGATTTACAAGTGCCGGATTCCATCCTGGAGACCCTGGGGCCTGCCATGGATGCCGGATGCAGTGCCTACGGTCCGGCGGACAGACTGACCCTGGCCCAGGCTCAGTCCAGCGCTCTGCTGTTTCTGACCCGCTGCTTCGGAGAAAACGCCGAAAAGACGGCGCTGCCCCTTTCCAAGCTGGGGGGGACCCAGTATCAGTATGCCACGGTGGCCTGCATGGTGCTGCGGTATTACGGAGTGCCTGCCCGGTACGCCGAAGGCTATGTGATCACGAAGGACATGGCGAAGCAGTCCTCCGTCACCGTGGGCAGCGGCTGCGGCCGGGCCTGGGTGGAGATCTATCAGGAGGGCGTGGGCTGGATGCCTCTGGAGCTGACCCCGGGCTTTGAAGCTCTGGCGGGCAAGGAAACCGAGGCGGGAATCCAACCTGTGGGCGTCAGCGGCCTGGATCCCGACAGCGACATCGGATCGGTGGAGGGCTCCGGCGACAGCACCATCCTCAAAGAAGGCAAAGAGCAGCAGGAAGAGGATGCCGAGAAAAACGACACCTCCGGCCCCCTCTCAAAAGGCGGCACGGTGATGCTGCTGCGAAAGCTCTTCAAATGGACCCTGCTGACGGTCCCGGTTCTTCTGCTTCTGGCTCTGATTCTGGTGGTCGTTCGGAAGTTCCGGCGGGACAGACAGCGAAAAGAACGTTTTCATGGTGAAAGCTGCGCCGACAGCGTCGGCTGGATTTTCGCCGAAAGTGCCGCCTTGCTGGAGGAACTGGGCCTTTCGAGAGGCACCGGCTCCATGGAAGCGGTCTGCGACAGGGCCGGAGAAAAATTCGGCCCGGAATTTGGAATCCTTGCCCATAAAATGCGTTATTACAACAATCTGGCCCTGTTTTCCGGCCGTCCCCTGACAGCGGATCAGCGGGAGGAAATGCTGGGCTTCTACGATCAGGTCGTGGATTATGTAAGAAAAACGGTAAGCTGGTACAGAAAGCTCTGGCTGGTCTGGGGCCTGTGCCGCTACTGAAAAAGGGGAATGTGATATGAAAAGCAAACTGTTTGGAAAAGTGTTAGCCATGATCCTGGCGGCAGTCATGCTGCTGGGCCTCATCCCGGCTATGGCCATGGCCGCACCTCAGGACAGCTTCGTCCTGGTGGCCGAGGCCGGCGGACGACTGGTGATTCAGCCTGAGTATGTCACCTATACACAGGGACAGACCGTGAAAAACGCGCTCAAAGCCAGCAAGCATACCTTTGAAGGCATTGATGAAAACTATATTACCGCAATCGATGGTGTCAAGAGCGGCAGCTACGTGAGAGGTGACCAGGACGGCAATTACGAGCTGGACACTGCGGCCTCCGCGGTTACCCATTACCGTTTTGTGGACTCCTCCTCCGATGCCAAACCCAGTCAGGAACTGATGCAGCTGATGACTGCCATGGCCGACTACAAGTTGGAGACCAAGGATGTACAGCAGGCAGCCAAGGCCGCCTATGACAAGGCCGTGAAGGAGTTTGTGGGCGCCGATTCCGCCAAGGCTCGGACACTGGCCGATGGCATCACCGAAGCCATTACGGCCTACAAGAATTCTCTGAACGGCGAGACCTTCAACGTGACCTTTAAGGGCTTCACGAAAGCGGACTATCCCGACATTGTCCTTACCGCTGCCAACGAAAACGGCAAGGTCTACTCCGATGATGACGGCGACGGCGTCCTGCAGCTGCCCGTCGGTACCTACCAGTTTACGATTTCTCATAATCACAACCATATTGAAGGCACTGTGGAAGTCAAGGCTGATGTTTCTGTCACCGCAGCCTTCCCCACCGAACAGTGGCTCAACACCACGACCGCCGCCTTCTCCGACACCTATGCTGCCGACTTTGATGCCGGTAAGATGACTCCCGGCACCTGGAATGACCGGGCCGTCACCGTACCTGTGGTGGATAGCTTCACCGGCACCGTTTACACCTTCATGGAGAGCCAGAAGGCCAAGAATCCCACCCTTCGGGCCATCTATACGGATGCTTCCGGCAAGGAAGTCACCATGGAGCTGGCCTTCGGCTCCAAGGTCGTAGGTCCTGAGCAGGTCCTCGCAAAGGGTGCCAAGGGCAACACCGTCATCTATCGGGTTTCCTCCCAGGATGCTTCCGGCTATACCCTGAGCCAGGATTACACCGTTACTTTTACGAGAATCCCCACCCTGACCGGCATCGGCATGGTGGATCAGAACGACAGAGCCCAGTCCGCCACCGCCAAGTTTGCCCCCAGAGTTACCGACTACACCTATAAGGTTCTCCAGGAGGTCACCGACGTTACCGTCACCCCCCAGGCTCTGGACAAGTCCTATAAGGTCACCGTCAATGGCCAGAGTGCCGGTGAAAAGGGCGTCACCGTAGCCCTGAAGAAGGACGACACCGGTGCATCTACCGTCACCGACATCACTGTGGAAGTTGCCTCCGAAGGCGTCAGCAGCACGTATCTTCTGCACGTCCGTCCCGGCGAAGGCAAGTCCATCACCTTCGTGACCACTGCTGCCGATGTGGAGCTGAAGGTGGTCAATAAGGAAGGCCTGGAGCTGCCCTATACCAAGTACAAGGACACCGACACCTACAACCGCTACCTTTACAATCTGGTCCCCGGCGACGAATACCACTATGTGGCCATGAGAGATCAGTATTTCTTCGCAGAGGATACCTTCACACTGGGCGAGGACAGCTCCATCACCGTGGATGTTCCCGCTGAGCATTGGCTGAAGGAAGCGCTGCTTTGCTCTACCAGCAGTAAGACCTCCACTTATGAGATGGATCAGCCCTTCAAGCCGGAGAATCATCGCTATACGCTCACCGCACCCGACAACAAGAGTATGTGCTACACCTGGGCAACTTCCATTCCTTCCGATGTGAAGGTGGAAGCAGTCTATAACCAGGTCGATAAATCCGAGAAGTATCACGGTGTGGAAGCTACCCAGACCATTACCTCCGACGCCACCAAGGGAGTGAGCCTGTCCCGGGTGCTGATGAACCGGACGCCTGTGGGCAATACCGTCACCCTCCGGGTCAGCAAGAGCAAGTCGGGTACCGGTATTGTCTATTATCAGAATTACATCTTTGAAATCCACCGTCAGCTGACTCTGAACAAGATGAACGTGATGGCTGGCGATGCACCTGTCATTCTTTACCAGAACGGCGGCACTGCCCGCAAGTTCAATTCTGATGTCCGGGCATATACCGTTACCGTCCCCATGGCACAGCAGAGCCTGAACATCGAGCCGCTCACCTATGCAGACAGCTCCAGCAACCTGCCCTTCGGCCAGACTTCCAACGGCTACACGGTTTCCGTCAACGGCACCGATGTCACCGGGCAGTCTGCCAACGTAAACCTCTCCGGCACCATGGCAACCGAGACCGTTACCGTCACCGTGGGCAGCACCATGGCTCCCGACAATACCGGCGACTATGTCATTACCGTCAAGAAGGCCGCTCCCGTCAACGTCACCGTGAAGGTGGAGCCCGCCGATGCCCTGCTGTTTGTCAGTGAAAGCAGCACCAACACCCGGATCTGGCCCAAAAACGGCAGCTTTGACGTGTCCGATGGCTTCTCCTACAGTTATTCCATCACCAAGCCCGGCTATGTGGGCCAGGGCGGCACCCTCACTGTGGCAAGAGACGAGAAGGAAAACCTAATCCTGAAGATGGGCGAGAAGACCTTCCCCGTGGAGCGGGGGGATGACGGCGTTACCGGCGTCGCCTCTGTGTCTGTCTCTCTTCAGAAGGCAGCACCCAACACCACCATCAACCCCGATATCCCTGCCCAGTGGCCCAACTTCCGTGGCAACTACGACAACAACGCCGTGACCACTGCGCGCACCCCTATCCAAGCCGATGACACCACCCTTTACTGGGCTCAGAAGATCGGTAAGAACTGGTCCGATGCAGCAGGCTGCCCCATCGTTGTGGACGGCGACCTGATCCTGACCCATGGCAAGTACATCAGCCGAGTGGATGCCACCACCGGCAAAATCAAGGACGAGGCCTCCATGGTAGCCGCATCCTCCTTCGCTATTATGCCTCCCGCCTACGCACAGGGCATGATCTTCATGCAGCTGGGCAACGGCATTGTCCAGGCCTTTGATGCCAAGACCCTGGAATCCCTGTGGGTCTACCACGATCCCCTCAAGGGCCAGAGCAACACCTCCATTGCCGTCTGCGGAGACTATCTCTACACTGGCTACTGGAGTGGTGAGACGAAAGAGGCAAACTTCGTCTGTCTGACCCTCACCGACGAGGACCCCGGCAATTCCAAGGAAGAAAAGACTGCCGTCTGGCGCTTCACCCAGAAGGGCGGCTTCTACTGGGCTGGTGCCTACACCTGCCCCGACTACATCCTGGTTGGCACTGATGATGGTATGAACGGCTGCGAAAGCCAGACCGGACGCATCCTGATGTTGGATGCAAAGACCGGTGCGCTGCTGGACAGCTGGGACGGCCTGGCCGGTGACGTCCGGTCCAACGTGGCCCGTTCCGGCGACAGCTTCTATGTGACCTCCAAGGGCGGCAGCTTCTATTCCTTCAAGATCACCCAGGAGAACGGCTCCTATAAGATTACCGACAAGTGGAGTGTGGTCCTGCAAAATGGCTCCGACCGCATTGCCATGAGTACCTCTACCCCTGCCATCTGCAATGGCAGAGCCTATATTGGCGTCGCCGGTACCAGCCAGTTTGGCGCTTATTCCGGCCACAATATTACGGTCATCGATCTTGATACCCGGTCCATTGCCTACTCCGTGCCTACCGCAGGCTATCCCCAGACCAGCGGCCTGGTCTCCACCGCCTATCAGGCCGAGAATGGCTATACCTACGTCTACTTCCTGGATAATATGACCCCCGGTGCCCTGCGTGTCCTGCGGGACAAGCCCGGCATGACCGCTCCTGACTACGTGGTGCAGGAGAAGGATACCAACGCTGCCTATCCCATCTTCACCCCCACCGGTGAACAAGCCCAGTATGCTATCTGCTCGCCCCTGGTGGATGACTATGGCACCCTGTACTTCAAGAACGACTCCGGCTACCTGATGGCTGTGGGCAGCACCGTGGAGCGTCTGGAAGTCACGAAGCAGCCCGACAAGGTGGAATACAGCGTGGGCGAGACCTTCGATGCCACCGGTATGGAGATCACTGCTGTTTACACCAACGGCACCAGCCGGGATGTGACCTCTGCCGTCACCTTCCGTGCCGAGCCCATGACCGCAGACACCAAAGCGATCACCGTGGAATTCGCCTACGGCCTCTATGGCAATCGGGAGAACGTCGGCAGCATGGATGTGGGTGTCAACACCCCTGCAGCCGTGGTGGAAATCCCCGTGACCATCACCGATGCCCCCATGCTGGGCGATGTGAACCTGGACAAGAAGATTGACGATGCCGATGCCCAGCTGATTCTGGATGTAGAAGCCCAGAATAAGACTCTGGAGGCCCGGGCGGCAGCCAATGCCGATGTCAGCGGCGACGGCAAGGTCAATTCCGACGATGCCGTCCTGATCCGTCAGTTTGTGGCAAAGAAAATCCAGAAGTTCCCTGCGGAGAAAACGCCTGAGCCTGTCCCCGAGCAGATCACCGTTCCTGCGGAGACGACTCCCGCCAAGTAAAAAGTAAATTTTCCCATGCACTGCGGTACCTTGCGGCACCGCAGTGCTTCCTTTGAGAGGAGGTACCCCTATGAAAAAATGGCTGAGTCTGGTGCTGATTCTGACCATGCTTGTTAGTTTCGCCGCCTGCGGCGCTTCACAGCCGAGTCCTGTAACCACGGCCTCCACAGAGCCTGCCGTATCCCCGGCAGAAGCGGCTATGGAGGATACGGCCCGGGTGCTGATGGAGAAATTCTCCTCATTGCAGATGGGCTCTATCGGCGGCGAATGGACCCTGATCGGTCTGTTACGAAGCGGAGCGGAAGTTCCGCAGAGCTATCTTGACGATTACTATGGCAATCTGGAAACCTATGTGCAGTCCTGCCAGGGAGTTCTGGATACCAGAAAATACACGGAGTATTCCCGGGTGATTCTGGCGGTGACAGCGCTGGGGAAGAATCCTGCCGATGTGGCGGGATACGATTTGCTGGCTCCTTTGGGGGAACTGGAGCAGACCGTGTTTCAGGGCATCAATGGTGCCATCTTCGCTCTTATCGCCCTGGACAGCGGAAACTATGAGGTTCCCCAGTGCCGGACGGAGGATACCCAGGCCACCCGGGAGCTGTATATTCAGCACATTCTGGACCGGGAGGAGGAAAACGGCGGCTGGTCCCTCGTAGGGGGCAGACAGGAGCCGGATCTGACGGCTATGGCCCTCCAGGCGCTGGCCCCGTACCGGAATCAGGAGGCGGTACAGCAGGCCTGCGACCGGGCGGTGGAGGCGCTGTCGGCCCTTCAGACGGACACCGGCGGCTATCGCTACGGAGAAGATGAGAGCTGCGAATCTGTGGCCCAGGTCATCATCGCCCTGACCGCACTGGGCATCGATCCCGAAACAGACCCCAGATTTGTGAAGAACGGCAACAGCCTTGTGAGCCGGCTTCTGGATTTCTGGACACCCGGACAGGGCTTCTCCCATCTGCTGGAGAGTCAGCCGGAGGGCATGGCTACGGAGCAGTCTCTGCTGGCGCTTGCGGCTCTGGACAGATTCCGGAA
>JAHHRT010000032.1 GCA_020025615.1 Oscillospiraceae bacterium
CAACCTCCGCCTGCCACTCTGCAATATCAAACACCAATGCACGTACGCCATTTTCACCCCGGCGGCCCAGCTGTAAGCTATAGTCCTCCTGTTTTGCGGGTACTTCAATCATTTTCATCACCTCTTTCCATTACACAGCTTCAACAAACCCAACCGTCTGCACGCTGCTTTCATTTGCATTTATGATCTTACTGATATGATCACTCTCCTTTCGATAATTTCATCATAAGCCCACTATATCAAAAAACGACAAAAGCCAACGTTTTCCGTTTATAGTTTGACGGCGTCCCCCATCTTTAACAACAAAGGCTCTGGCACGTTTTTTCGCCGCAGCGGCCCAGCGACAGGCTTCAGCCCGCCTGTTTTATGGGTGCTTCAATCATTTCCATCACCTCTTTGCATTACATAACTTCAATAAATCCAACCGCACCGCCGCACGCTTTCCAGTTTTCGGTGGCCGTTGTATTGAACTCGATCCTTGTGCCGGCTGAAACAAACATCGTATCCGCTGCCGTTTGTACATCCTGTGTCTGGGGCGAGAGCTGCAATGTGCAATTTGCCTTTTTTGTACCGTTCACCACAAACTCCCCGGCAACGGTCGTTCTTTGATCCCAGTCGTAATAGCACCACACATGGGTCACAAACCGTAATTGCAGTTCCCGCTTGGCAATTAAGGCATTCCCGGAAACGTCAAACAGATCACGGTTTGCGCTGCCAACCTTTGCGGTCCCCCAGCCCATCATCAAGGTGTTAAACATACTTGCGGCGAGACCTTTGTGGTCACCGTCATAAGTTCCCGGCACCAAAAACAGGCTTACGCCCTTGCGGATATTTTCGGGCTTAAGTGCTACATCGCCTGCAATGGTCTGCACCCCGCCGGTATAGCCCCCGGCGGGGATCTGCTGGTCGATAGTAGTGGGAGTCCACCGTTTTGCCCCCAGCACCGGCACGGTTCCTTTCACGCTGCCGCCCTGCACGGAATGACCGGTCACCATCCAGTCTCTGACCGTTTGCTTATCGGCGGCGGTCAGTCCGCCGGAGTTAAAAGTTAAGGTATTCCCGTTTTTATAGCAGATCACCACCGAACCCCGAACAAAAAAGCCGGGCCAGAGCGGCTCGCCTGCGGCGGTCTTTGCGGTCATTTCCTGCCCATTGACAACGATCTTCATGCCACCGGCATAATCCGCCGGGGCAACAAATCGGATATTCTCGCCGGTGCCGGTCAGGGTCAGCTTTCCGCCGCCTGCCTGTGCCGTATACGGCTGAATGGTTTTGGGCTCCAGCCCGGTGATCTGCTGCAGCAGGTGCCCGGCTGCATCCTCGCTCAGCTGTCCTTTGACTTTGGCAAACCAGCTGTCAAACTCACTGCGCATCTGATCGGTCAAACCGTCCAGCGGCAGCCTTTCTACCGCGTCACGCATGAGGCCGCACATCGTCTCGTTGGTTCGCTCATCCGTGATGTCGCCGGCGGTGATCTCCACCGCACCGGCGCGCTGAAGCACCGTGGCCACAATGATTTCATCAAAGTAGGCATCCCGCCGGGGCTGCGGCTTTTGGGGCGATGCCGCGTATTCGCCATAGCGCAGCTCCATTCGGGGCTTATTGGCGGTCTTATCCAGCAGCAGCGCTACTGCCACATACCGGGGAAGCTGGCCCGAACCCACATCCACGGTAACGGTGGTATCTGCCGTTTCCAGCAGTGCCACACCCCAATACCTGTCTTTTTTCAGCCATGCAAGTCCGCCTGTCATGCGCAGTTTGAAGCCGCCGGCAGGGGAAACCCGAAAACAGTCCTCTGCCGCAAAGACACCGCGGGATCTGGTGCCGGCAAAAGCACCAATCGATTCCGCCGTATAATCCACATCATCCAAGGGCCAGATTGTCATTTTGCGACCACCTCCAAAGTAGCTTTAATGGTTTTTGTTTGTTCGTAAATGATTGTCGCACGGGACACCTGCACATTGACCTCGATCCCGTACTTTTCCACCCGCAGCGGAAGCATATCGCCCAGATCGTAATCCCGGCCGAAGAGGATCATGGACTGCCGCAGCTCTGCTGTGATTTTTGTGCCGACCAGACTTTCCGAGATTGCAGCCACACCGCGTTCCCGGAGAGCTGCTGTGTATTCTTCCGGGCTGAGGGTGTGTTCTGTTTGTGACCCGTCGGGCTGTGTGGTGCGGTAGCTTCTGCTCACATCCGAGGCATTCACATAGATCTCTCGGCGGGGCTGACCTTCGCTCAAATCCACCTCCACGACCCTGCGGTCTGCACCCTGCCCTTCGCCGGCCACAATGGCCACATTGTAGGTGAGGTTTTCGCCGCTGCCGATCCGGATGTCAGATAGGTTTTTGACCCGGTCGCTCAGGTATCCCACATAGGCAGGGCTGGCAGGATCTGTGCGATCTGTACCGCGATACACCTCAAAGGTTTCGTTCAAGTCCTCGTTGACCCTGACCCGAAACCCCAGACCGCAGCGCTGCGCCACCTTGCTTTCGGCATCCAGCACGCTGCCCCAACTGATCTGCCCGTCATAGCGCTGCGGCAGCCCTTTTGCAGGGGCTACACGGATCGGCAGACCCCGAAGGTTATCGGACACCATGCGCAGCATCCCTTCTTCTGCGTTGGCAAGCTGAGCGGTATACATCAGCACCCGCTCTTCCAGCCGACAGGCTGTCATCTTTGCACGTACTGTCATTTTGGCATCTTCCATGTCGTCGGCTATTTCCACCGACTGCACCTTGGCCAGCAAATGCGGCCGGTCCGGGTTGCGGATCAACACGCCCTCTGTCAGCAGCCTCAGATTGTTGGTGGTTCCGGCGCACACCAGCTTGACTTCACCGGGGCCGAAATAATCCTCCATCCATTGCAGGCTCTTGATGGAGCGCACTTCTCCGATGCGCTCCTTATCCGGGCTGTAAACATCAAATGCTATGACGCTCACCCCCTGCGGTCACCAGAATGCAGCGCAGGTTCTGGGTGTTGGCCGCCGCCCGCGCCGTGAACACATTGCCGCCGATGCCCACCATCATGCCCAGATCACTGTCCGGGGTGATATAGCGGAAACCGTTGGAAACTTCGCCGTCCGCGGTGAAAAACTGCACCGCCCGGCCTGCATCCCGGTCCCTGTCGTGGGTGGAGATGCGGAACCGTTCGCCCGGCTGCATCACCTTGGAAATGCCAATCCGCCGGCTGGCGTCCACGCACCAGATCTCCGGCTGGGACACTTCACCGTAGGCCACCACATCCAGTGTAATGGCCTGCGGCACCGATCCACTGTTTTCCACCTTGCAAAAGGCGTTTTCGGTAAATTGGGAGATGCGCTTTGTTCCGCTCATGTGGAAGGGCGTGCGCCAGAGCGGCGTCAGGCCTGTCAGCTGATAGGCCTTGGTCTCGGTGCTGCGGAAATACGGATAGGGTGCCAGAAAGCGAAATTGAAAGTGCTGAGGCCCTAGGCCATCGCTCAGCTGCGGGGTCTGTGTGGGCCATCCTTCCAGATACCAGCCGTCGCCGTTTTCCAGAAAAAAGGAAATTCGGGAAAACACGCGCGGCAGGATGACCGCAAGCATCTGGGCTCTGCGGCTCTCCACGTTCCGAACGATATACCCGTTAAAAGTGGGTTCTTTGGACTTGACCGCCTGACCGTTAGCCGTAACGCCAAGCTGTCCCACGTTCTGGGTGGTGATCATATCCACATCCGTCTGTAAACCGGTGATCTCTTCGATCCAGAAGTCCCCAGCCACATCGAACGTGACGCTGCCCGCCTCGTTCTCGTAAATGATCCTTGTGTTTTTATTCATCAGGGAATCCCCCATTTCTGCCGTGCCAACATATCTTCGGCCTGACGGGTCAGCTCGCTTTCGCTCAGGCTGTCGTGAGTGTAGATGGTCTGGTTCAAAATGGTCTGGTGACCACCGGCCATGACCGGCAGCCCCGCACCGGCAGGGCTCAGCCGCATGGCCATGCGCTGGGGCAGGCTGTCCATGGTAATGTCCGTCAACGAGTGCATGGCTCTGCGCACCGGCTCTGTATTGCGGCGGATGCCTTCAGCCATACCCAGCGGCAGCCATTTGCCCACCTGATCGCGCATTACCTTAGACGGCGATGCAATGCCAAAGAACTCCTTGATGGCATTCAGAGCGGTTTTTGCAATATCCTTTGCCGCATCCCACAAGGCTCCGGCCATGGCACCGATGCCGTTAATCAGACCCCGGATGATGTTCTTACCCAGTTCCATCCAGTCGGTATTGGTGATGGTATCCCAGACCTTACCGACCACCTCCAGCGCAGCATTCAGGATATCCGGGAATGCATCCCGGATGCCGCGGATCATGGAGCCGATCATCTCAAAGCCGGCCGCCAGAATCTGTGGAAAGTTGGTGATCAATCCCACGGCCATTTGCAGAATCACCTCTGCCGCAGTGCCCAGCAGCTGCGGCAGGCTTTGGCAAATGCCCACCGCGAACTGCGTCAGCAGATCCGCACCCTTGGTCATAATCACAGGCAAATTTTCGGTCAGAGATGCCGCCAGCATAGAAATCAGCTGCAGTGCCATCTCTGCCAGCTGGGGCAGCCCTGTCACAATGCCCTGCAACAGCTTTTCCAGAATGCCGAACCCAGTCTGCAGGATCTGCGGACCTGCGGTGGTCAACACCGTCTGCAGCTCCGGGATAAATGCCATAAAGCCCTGTGCAAGCTGCGGTGCAGCCGCCTGCACAAAAGTAATCAGCGCGCCGGGCAGCGCTTTAAGAATGTTCCAAACCGCCGGCAGCAGGTTGCCCACCAAGAAGGTGGTCACGGTTTCAGCCAGCGCATCCAGCGCCGGGCCGATGTCCTGTCCCAGAGTCAGCTTACCCAGCACGTTTTTAAAAGCGCCGGCCATGGCCTTTGCACTGCCGCCGATGGTTGTTGCAGCCTCTTTGGCGGTGGTGCCGGTGATGTCCAGCTCGGTCTGGATCACATGGATGGCACTATATACGTCAGACAGATTGCTGATGTCATACTTTACGCCGCTGATCTTCTGGGCATCGGCCAGCAGGCGTTCCATTTCGCTCTTGGTGCCGCCGTAGCCCAGCTTTAAGTTGTCCAGCATGGTGTAATTCTGCTTGGCAAAGCCCTGATAGGCGTCGGTGATACGCTCCATGTCGGTGCCCATTTTATTTGCGTTGTCGGACATATCCGTCATTGCCATATCCGAAACATCGGCCGCCTTCTGGGTGTCACCGCTCAGGCTCTTGAGCAGCGACGCCGAGAAGCTGGTGGTCAGCTCCATGTACCGGTTAGCGCTCATGCCTGCGGTGCGGTAGGCCTCATCCGCCCGGGCCTTAACCACATCTGCCGCATCCTTGAACAGCGTCTCAATGCCGCCGATGCTCTGCTCTAAAGCGGACCCCTCGGTGAGCGCCTTGCCCAAGGCTGCACCGATGCCTGCAGTTGCCAGAACGTTTTTGATGCTGCCGGCAATGCTTCCGCCGGCGCGCTGACCGGCTGCTGCAGCTTCTCCGCCCATTGCCTGAGTGAGACTGTTCTTCAGACCTCTGGCCGAGGGCATGATCTGCACATACGCCTGCGCAAGCTCAGTTGCCACTGTCTTCGCCTCCTTTTGCCGCGCTCAGTGCGGCCTCGAACTCTGCGGGCGTGTCAAATGTTCTGACCGCCCCCTCTTTTTCCTTTTCCTCGCCCGTACCCTGCAGCAGCTCCAGAATGGACTCGGGCCGGTTGCGCCCTTGGGTGCCGTCTTCCGACAACATCCAGACCAGCTGCCCCAACCTGTCCACCATTCCCGCCAGCAGGATCTCTGCGGTCGGCAGCCTGCTGCCGGACAGGATCATACGAATGCGGCTGTTTTCTCTCAGACCGCAGGCGAGCCGTGCCAGCAGCTGCACCGGCACGGCTCGATAATCAAAAATCTGATAGGTTTCGACCAGATCGCAGATCAGTGCATCTTCATCTGCTGCCAGCATCTGGGCGAGGATCAGGAGTTTTTTGCCTGTTTGCCTCCGGCTGCAAAGATTTCCTTGATGGCGTCGGCGGTTGCCTCCACCGGCACTCTGCCATCAGTGGTGCGCAGGGTATCATACAGTTCTTTCCGCTGGTCGCCCAGCAGCAGCTTCAGCACCCGGGACGCGGCCACGGGATTTTCTTCCGCTTCGGCAATGGCGTCCACCAGTTCCATGTTGTCCAGCTGCTCCTCTTTGATTTTAAACGCAAAGCCGCTGGATGTTTTTCCCGTAATCATACCGTTCAAGCCCCTTTCTTGATATATTCATAGTGCGTATTGCTATCAGCATCAGCGGTGGCCAAAATGGTGATCTCGTAGCCGATCTCTTCGTCATCCTTGTACACAATCTCGCCCACCTCGGTGATCGCCGCGCTGGGAACAACAATGCGCTTGACTGCGCCGTCATTGAGCAGCAGCTCCGCCACCCAGCAGGCAGCCTCCTGCGGAGCGTTGTTCTCCTTTACGGTGATACCGGCAGCCAGATCGCCGGTCACGTTATCCTCTCCCTTGACCGCTTTCAGCACTTCCACATTCAGGACCTCGATCAGCTTGCACTTGAACGTATCCTTTTTGCCCGAGGTGGTCGCCAAAACCACATCGCCGCCCCAAGCCTTGATTTCTTTGGTGTCCGCCTCGGTCTTGTTGACCAGACCATCCACACCGCAGTAGCCCAGACATTTGAATGCCCCATCCAGTGCAGTAGTTGCATCGGTGGGCAGCTTGCTGCCGGCCGGCGCGCGAAAAATCGCGCCGCCAATCTTAGGCTTGCCGACACTGGTCAGTTTTGCATCTGCCATGGTTATCCCTCCTTATAGTGAGTGATTTCAAACACAGCCTGATAGCGGTATCGCTTGGTGGCCGTGTCTGTAAAGTTGTAATCGGTATTGAGCTGCACTTTGCAGATTTGCGGCAGCTCGGCCATGCCCTGCATAATGGCCTTGACCCGCTCGTTGAGCTGAGCTGCTGCCAGCAGGGACGGTCCATAGGACTGAACGGCAAAAACAGGGGTACAGAGCAGACCCCGCTCTCCCCCGCCGGTGCGCTCAAGGAGCACGAATGCATCAGGCGCATTGGGCTGCCGCTCCATTACCACAGGCACATCCAGCCGCGCTTCCAGATAGTTTTTGATGGTCAATTCAATCATGTTTCAGTGCCTTCAAAATTGTGTTGTTCTTCAAATTGTCCCGCCGGGCTTTTCTGGTTACCGGGTACACCGAGCAGTTTACTCTGCTCTTGCCGACATAGCTGTCAGATTCATACCCTGAACCGCATCTTGCCGCAACGGCATCGGCCTGCGCTTTGCAGACCTTTTTCATATCTTCGGATTTCAGCAGTTCAGTGACACCGCGGCTGTTGAGCCGTATCCTGATGCTACTCAATGCGCTCCACCTTCACTTTCTGGTTCCACGGTCCCGGAACAAGGTCGTCGATGCCCTGAATTACGCCGCCAAAAGTTCGGTACTGTTTACCCCAGATCTCAACTGCGGCATCTTCCCAGCTGTTTGTATCTCCCTTGGGGATGGCCAGCACATAAGCTACACGCTTTCCGTACAGCTGCTGGCTGTTCACAATATCCTCCGTGCTGGGTTCTCCTACCAGTACATTTTTCACGGGCGTCAGCGTTTCTTCCCAAACCGGCGTTCCAAAAGCGTCTTTTCCGGCCTGCTGTTTGACATGCAGTGTAATGGTAATTCCGCGGATCATCTCAGCATCCCCTCCAATGGGCTGCGGATCCCGATCTTGCTGCTGACGCCCAACAGCTTCTTATCCAGTTTTGAAAGATACAGCTCTCCCACGGAGCCGCCGGCCATGGTCCAGCTCTGAGAATACCCAAGCGCCGAGGCCGACCCCTGAGACGCGCCGATTGGATACATTCCCGCTGTCTGACCTCCATCCCCCAGCTGGCGGCGCACCATACGGCACGCCACCAGAGCTTTGTTCTCTTCCGGAGCCTCGCTGTTGCAGGCGTCAATTACAATGCTTGCCTCATCCAGCAGCGCATCACAGCGGATCCGTTCTTCTCCATCCAGCGGGCGGAAACCTGCCTCCACATCTGCTACCTGTGCGTATTTCATTGCTGCACATCCTTACTTTTTGACTTGGGTCTTCTTCCGGGGTACAGGCTTGTGCTCGTCTTCAGCAACCACTTCGGGTACAGCCTCTTCCAAAGGCTCCTCTTCGTGGCTGCTTGTCTCCGGGGATTTCTCTTCATGGCCGCTCATCTCCGGTGAATCCTCTTCGGCCAGGCTGTGACCTTCCGCCAGATACTCCTCCAGGCGATCCTTGGCCACAAGCATTCTGGTACCTGTCAGCTTGTTGATCATTTCCACCATCGTGCTTACCTCCCTCAGGCCTTGGTCAGGCGGTTGAACACGCTGGTGTCACAGCGGAAACCGCACTCGATCTCAGCCCGCACAGCGAACATATTCTGCTCAAACAGGTTGATAGTGCTGCCGCCATCGGTCAGAGTGGCCTGATCGGAAACACTGATCTGTACGCCCTCTACGGTGCCGTACACGGCCTGAGTCCAGTCACCAGCAACACCCACAACGTTGGGAGAGCCCGCCTTGTAGGCGCCCTTGCTCTGCTTTACAGGGGCACCCAGGATCATGGGCACCGCGCCCTCAGCCACGCTGTTGATGAACAGAGGGCGCTTATTTCCGTCCACGGCAGTCAACAGCTGTGCCTTGCCCTGCGGGGCCAGCACCCAGCCGTTCAGGATGCCATCATGTGCAGCGATATCCGCATCCGCAGCCACCAAACCGCCGTAAGCATCTGTGCCGATCTCCTGTGCAGTGCAGGCAGCAAGGGTGTCGAAGTTGCTGCCAGGTGCAGCGCCACCGAAAACAGTGGCATCAAACTTTTTGGCCAGAGCGCCGGGCAAACGGGAGACCAGCGCGTCATACAGTGCCGGCAGGTCCCGGCGGAACTGATTGCTGAATGGCACGATGACGGCCAGGGTGTAGGGGGTCATCTGCTTGGTTTTCAGAGTGCCGCGCTTGACGGGCTTCTTTTCGGTCTCGCCCACCCAGCCAGCCTCGGGATCGCCGGTGATGATGGGGATGGTCACACCCAGTCCGGGCAGCGTCATTTTGCGAGCCAGACTCATTACCGCGGAGCTTTCCTGTGCCTTCTGCCAGATTTCCGCAGATACTGCGCCGGGCAGTGCGATGGTAGTAGTGCGATTCATATCGATAGTTGCCATAGTAATCTCCTTTACTTGGTTGCCTGCTCAAACCATGCGGCAAACTCATCCCGGGTGGAACCGGAGGTCCGATTCTGTGGATCGCCTCCGTCCTGCACCTGAGGATAACCGCCGGGCTTGGCAAACTTCAAAATTGCCTGTGCCTGCGCCGTGCAGGCTTCTTCGGTGTCTGCGTTCAGCAGCTCTTCCGGTACGCCAGTGGCCTTTGCCACCTTTGCCCGCAGATCGCGCAGGCTGGCTGCAGCCGTCAGCTGATCAACCTGTTTTTTCAAAGCATCGGCCCGTTCGTTCGCCTTCTGCAGCTCAGACTTTTCTGCTTCTTCTGCTGCATCGAACTTCTCTGCCTTGGCCTTGAACACCTCATAATCTGCGTACTTGCCGCGCTCCCTTGCCAGCCTGTCCTGCAGGATGGCGTTCATCTCGCTCTGCGTGAAGGTGCGCTCGGTCTGCGGATCTGCCGCAGGATTGGTGGATTCCTGATTCACAGTTTCTGCCATAGTGTTCTCCTTTCCGGCTTTTACCGCAGCCGTAAGCGTAAAAATGGTATGAAAAAAGCAGCCCTGCGGCTGCTTCATCATCAGCTGGATTGTGCTTGTAAGCATCAAAAGCGATTATTAATTGGCATTTTCGTTTGTTTTTTGCAAATTACAGCTCAAAAAACGCCTTTTTTCGATTCTTAACGATTCGCGCTTCACCCCGCGCCGGGAGATGTGTGGATCACCTCCTCCCAGGAGCTGATGAGGGCTTCCTGATCAAGCGGGAGTACAGGCCGTTGTAAAAGTTGTCGTGGCCTTCTTCATAGCCCTGCAGCACCAGATTCATACGCGTCTGCTTTTCATCCTGAGGCGGGTAGTGGACCGCATTGTTTTCTTTGCGGCCACTCTCCTTCAGGCGCTCCATTTCACGGAGCAGTCTTTTCTTGGAAACAAAACCAAACACTTTATCACCTCCTTTCTGAAAATGGGTATAAAAAAAGCCCGCCGCCCGGGTGGGCGGTGAGCCAGTGATATATGTTTTGTTACAGATTGTGTTGCTTTTTATACTCTTCCCAAGATCTTTCAATTTCTTCTTCAGGTTGGCTGGCTTGAACCGGTCCGTGCTGATCCCAATTATCGAACACATCTTTCATTTCTTTTGAGGACATCGGTTTCCCATCTAACATCGGAATCAACTCCTTTCAACACCATAATTATATCCGTTCTTTAAAAATTCGTCAACTGCATCGCTGTAAGATCCATTGCTTGTTGTTATACTCTTTTTGAATGCTTCTTTTGCTTTTTCAAATGTATAGCTATCGTTTTTTTGAATTGTCCAAATTTTGCCTTGATTAGTAACAATTGACATCGCTTCGATCGATTCGTTCTCTAAAAAAACGATGATATCTCTGTCTGAGAAATAGCTTTGCCCAGGATGATTGTGTAAGAGCATCACCGACTTTTCAGGCATCGCTCTTAGCCAATGGTAACACTCTGCACTTGATAGGATATCTATCGACGTCTGATCTCCCTTTATGAACTCTGTTCGATTTCCATTTTTAAGATTCAAGAGACACGCTACTTCATTACTGTCATTTTGTTCTTTTGCAAAACGCAGCAGTTCCTTGTGCACTTTCTGCACCAAGCCAGCAGTTTCATCATTTATGCCCTTAAATTTAATCTTCGGAACCTTGTCTATAGCCACATCCGTGACGAATACTTTCTTTCCTCGATTCTTCTGCCTCAGCTGATATGCCGCCCGTTTCTGGGCATTGATCCCATCCTTGTGCCGGGCGTAATGCTCCCGGCGCATAGCATTGATATCACCGTCCGCTTTTTCATATTGTTCCAGATACTTGTCCGGATCATACCCAGCCACTGTGGTACTGCTGTCGAAGCGGATGGCGTACTCGCAGTTGCAGTGCTCATGAATATGCTGTGCGTGGTCACCTTTAAGAGCTTTCGCACTGGCAAGCTCCCAGCCTCGGCTGGCCAACGTAATGCAAAATGGGCAGGTATCTCCATGTGGCACCCAGGCCCATTCCGCCTCGTCCCGTAAAGCATTTTTCAGCGTTGTGTCCGCTGCCACCCGTTTGACCAGACGGCTCACTCCGCCCTGCAGTCGCAGCGGGCTCTGCTGCGTGTCCCGGACCATGCCGGCAGTTTCCCGGTAATCTGCCGGGGCGGCAGGTTCTGCCGGGGGGAGGCTCACGCCGGATGCTTCTGCCGTTGCATCATACATCTGGCAGGCCAACTCTGCGCTACCCTCTCCGTATTTCTGCACCAGGGCCTGCGCATAGGCAATCAGGTTGGCGGTATCGTCCGTTCCGTGAGTCTCTATGTATTCCGCCATTTTTCTGCCTGCTGTTTCATTCAGTCGGGACAGGCGAGTAATATACTCAACCCACGTCTTCTCCGATATCTTCATTTTCCACCTCAACCAGCAGCTTCTGCCCGCGCACACGCTGTTCTTGTTCCTTGATTCTGCGGATATCTGCCTGATCAAAGCCGATCATCTCCAAGAACGTGTCGGTGCCGGAGAATTCGGGCCGGGAAGATGCAATCTTGATGGCAGCATCTGCTGTCACTGCCACCGAAGGCATGGCTGGATTTTTGAAATGGGCCATAATGTCCAGCTGCTCGTCCGTCAGGTCCTCCAGCGTCGCATTGTTTGCAATAGCCTGTGCCATCAGGATGATCGTGCGCAAGGCAGCGCCGTTACTGGCGTTCAGCTGCTGTGCCATCAGCACCAGGGTCTGACTCTGCGCCAGAATTGCGTCGCTACTGGTGGGGTTGGCATCGTTGACCACGCCCACATCTGTCACAGTCAGGCCGGTAGCCGCCGAAAACTGTGTGGCGGTCATGCGCAGCTTTTCCACATGGGGTGCAAGACTGCCCTGGGCCAGTTGGCCAAAGACCGGATTATCGCCGGTTTCCGGGTTTGTGGTCGCCGCCAGAACGCTGCCCACATACTGTTTGAATTTGTCGGACATGATGGCGTCATATTGCTCATCCGTTACTCCCAGCAGATACTTTTGCGGGGTAGTGTCGAACTCCAGTGCAATGGTGGCGTTGGCCACGATGCGGATATAGTCGTCAATCAAGCAGCGCACAGGCAGCTTCAATCGGGAACGTCCAAAGGGCTTGCTGCCGGTGGCGTTCCAGATCATGGGCTCCATCAGCGGGCGGCCCATCTTATGAGGAAACCTCTGGGCCTTCCATCTGCCGCTCTGATCCCGCAGCACAATCACCGCCGTGTCCGTATAGAAGTTTACAATGGACGGCTTCCAGGTCCCCTGATGCTGCTGATCCGGCTCGGTAGCAATAATCGCCAAGCCGCATTCGATGCGGCCTTTTTCCCCGTTCCACAGAGCCGCAGCAGAGACAGGAGAATGGAACCGGATCTTGCAGCGAATCTCAGCATCTGCGGAAAGGGTCGCAAACACACAGCCGTATTTCAGCTCTTCCCGGCAGGCTTTGGCGTACTCGGAAAGCAGCCTGTTATCTTCTACCAGCGCAGATACGCCCTCCAGATTGCCCCGCCCCACAAAGCCATCAAACATACTGCGGGACGCCAGCACATCCACCGCCTTCTGGCCCCAGCTGCACCCCACACTCAAATTATTCAGACCCTGCGGCAGAGCGATCCCAATGTTGACGTCGCTCAGAGTCACATGACCTTCATAATATTTTTCTTTCAGGGTATTTTGGATTTGATGCCGCTGGAATACCTCTGCCAACTCCTGCAGCTGGGACTGTTCCTGAGCACTCAGCCCTTTTACCTGTTCAAAACTCAGCGTCGCCATTTTTGCTCCTTTCATCCGATTCTCATTTTACGGGATGGATCCCGCCGGCTGTTTTTTGCTCCCCAAAGAGCCAGAGCGCAAGCCTCCACCGGCAGGCTGTTTTCCCCGCCGAAGGTAAATCCCCCTGCCAGCGTCCGCTTTACGGAGGTGACCGCGCTTTCTCTCAGCAGCTCCTGCTGCCGGTACCAGGACAGACCTTTCTCATTGACCGCATTGATCAGGATACCCGCTGCTGCAACCACATCGCGGGCGCTGGGCCGGATTACCGAGTTTTTGGCCTTCCATGTTTCGGAAATTCTCTCCACCAGTACGTCCACGCCGTTTCGGCCATCAATTACAACGCAGCAAGCCTTACTGTATCTGGCGTTGAGCCATTCGGATAACCAAGACAGGCCGCGCCCCGTAGGCTGCAGCTCCAGCAGAGAGATCCGGGCAGGTGCATCCTTCGGCAACACCGCACCGCACAGACAGACTGTACTGCCGTCTGCCGAAAATTTGATGCCGTAGGCCGTCTTTCCTTCCGGCTTTGGTTCATCGCTGGCGCACTTTTCCCATGCCGCCCGATCAATTGCGTATTCAATCTTTTCAGCTGCCAACGGGCTCCACCAGCCAAGACGCTCTCTGGCAAACGTATCTGGCTCCATCTGTTCTGTCTCGCCGGCAATCGTGGAAGCCTGAATGCGCCTGCCCAAGGCAGGGTTTGTCGCAGCCCACCGTACAGGGTCCTTGATATTCCCAATCTCCGGAACGGAGAATTCGAACCAGGCGGTGCGCCCGGATTCTCCATCCAGCGCCCGCTGCCGCAGATTCCGGAATACCTTCCCTGTGCAATCAGGCCCCGGTGGAGTACCCACATAGATGGTTTGCGGATTCAAACTCGCAGAAATTGCCGGAAGGAAAGAACCCTGCTGGGTTTCATCCAGCTCCTGCGCTTCATCAAAAATCAACAAATCTCCGTGCTGGCCGCGGCCGCCGTTTCTGGTGCGGGCCAGAAACTTCACGCGAGCCCCGCTTTTCAAAATGATCTGCTCTCGGCCCAAAGCTGTTTTGATTTCCGCCACATGGCGTCGCATTTTTGGTCCTTCAAAAAAATCGCGCATCTCCTCAAAGGTCTCGGTAGCCGTTTTTTGGAGGTGCGCAGTGTAGATAATATTTTCATTCAGCAGCAGCATGCCGGTTTCCATGCGGTCCTGCACCAGGAGGGTCTTGCCGTTCTGGCGGGGAACAGATCCGCCGCAGGACGTGGCCGCCCATTTCCCATCCTGGTCGCGTGCCATCCAATCGCACAGAATGTCATCTTGCCACGGGTCCTGCTTTGTGCCACCGGCACGAAGGATGCGAATCGCATCCGGCCCGTCAGTGTCCTGGTACGCCGGTGCGATCCTTTCGGACGGCACCTGGCTTCCCATCAGCCTGCCGCTGTGCAAGGATCTCGCTGACTTCGTCGCCATCCTGTTCTCCTCCCTCTATATTTTCAATTTCCCGGATGGTCTCCCGATATTGCTTGGCAAGCTGCGGCAATGCCCGGTCATCCTCGCAGGAATCAATGCTTGCTGCAAGCACCTTTGCCAGCGTTTTCAGCTGCTCCAGGCGGGTTCCTCTGGTCGTAATGCTCTTCATTTTCACTGTTTCCCGCCCCCTTTAAAAAATCCTTGTGTGTAAATCGGCGCTAGCCACGTTGGAGTCGCCTGTCGGTGGGTAGGGGGATCCTCCCCTACCTCACCAATCGCCATCCCTGATGACTGGTGCTTTGATAATTTTTTTCATTTCTCCTGTTTTATTGCTCTTTTGGGCATTACAGAAATAGTGTGCTGCCTGAAGATTGTTCCAGTCCTCTGCCGCAGCACGCGGAGAATCATAGCCGAACTGCTGCCACTTCGATACCGGCTTAATTTCATCAATCACGAACGAAAGAGGGTGTGCCGCATCTGATGGCTCATCATAATGAATCGGGCCCAGGCGACCCTTGCAAATGCCGCAGGGCGCTCCTGTGGCTTTCAGCCTGGCGCGGTACTTTCTCCGCAGAGCACCGTTCGCATAGCGTGGGTTTGACATATATCCTCCTTGTATTATAGAGTAGTAGTTTTTAAAGCCCCTCTCCAAGGGCTTGTGC
>JAHHRT010000033.1 GCA_020025615.1 Oscillospiraceae bacterium
ACGTTCCTGTGGCTCACAAGATCACCGTTACCGGCGATCTGGTTATCACCGAGAACGGTCAGATCACTGTGACCGTGGCTGAGATTCCCGCAGAGCCTTCTACTCACACCGTGAGAGTTACCTATGTGACCGAGTCCGGCCGCAAGGTCAGCTACGAGCGCCTGACGGTTAAGAAGGGCACCAACGTGATCATGCCTTCTGACCTGAAGCGCATCCCCGAGGGCTACAAGCTGGTGAACACCAACGGTCAGAACATCCTTGACAGCACCAAGTCCATTGAGTTCCTGGTCGAGAAGACCACTTCTCTCACCAAGGACATCCTGGTCAACTATGTGACCGAGGACGGCAAGTTCGTCGCCACCGGCAAGGTGATCGTTCCTGCAAGCGCTACCAGCGTGAACACCTCTGTCCTGACTGACGTTCCTGTGGCTCACAAGATCACCGTTACCGGCGATCTGGTTATCACCGAGAACGGTCAGATCACTGTGACCGTGGCTGAGATTCCCGCAGAGCCTTCTACTCACACCGTGAGAGTTACCTATGTGACCGAGTCCGGCCGCAAGGTCAGCTACGAGCGCCTGACGGTTAAGAAGGGCACCAACGTGATCATGCCTTCTGACCTGAAGCGCATCCCCGAGGGCTACAAGCTGGTGAACACCAACGGTCAGAACATCCTTGACAGCACCAAGTCCATTGAGTTCCTGGTCGAGAAGACCACTTCTCTCACCAAGGACATCCTGGTCAACTATGTGACCGAGGACGGCAAGTTCGTCGCCACCGGCAAGGTGATCGTTCCTGCAAGCGCTACCAGCGTGAACACCTCTGTCCTGACTGACGTTCCTGTGGCTCACAAGATCACCGTTACCGGCGATCTGGTTATCACCGAGAACGGTCAGATCACTGTGACCGTGGCTGAGATTCCCGCAGAGCCTTCTACTCACACCGTGAGAGTCAGCTTTGTTAACGCTCTCGGCCGTGAGGTGGGTTACGAGCGCCTGACGGTTAAGAAGGGCACCAATGTGATCATGCCTTCTGACCTGAAGCACATCCCCGAGGGTTACAAGCTGGTAAACACCAACGGTCAGAACATTCTGGACAGCACCAAGTCCATTGAGTTCCTGGTTGAGAAGGTTCCCCAGAAGAACCAGGTCCGCGTGAACTATGTGGACGAGGACGACAAGCTGGTCGGCTCCGAGATCGTCATTGCTGAAAGCACCTACTTTGTGAATCAGGAAGACCTGAAGAAGCTGCCTGTCGGCTACGAGTTCGTGTCCATGTCTGCCAATGATGAGGCTGTCACCGTTGTGGTGAGAGCGGTTGAGAGAGATTTGGTCATTTGCTACGTCCTCCACGACGGCACCAAGGTCGGTACTGAGACCATCAAGGTCACCAACAAGATGAATGTTGTCAAAGTTTCTGAGCTCAAGAACGTTCCCGCCGGCTACAAGCTGGTGAACACCAACGACAGAAACATTGTCTCTACCACCAAGTCCCTGGACGTTCTGGTGGAGAAGGATGTAAAGGACCCCACCGAAAAGGTGATCACCGTCAAGTATGTGACTGCCGATGGCAAGCTGGTTATGACCACCACCATGGTTGTGGATGCAGATGCCAAGACCGTTAAGGCTTCCGGCCTGAAGGAAGTTCCCTACGGTTTCAACCTGGTTTCCAAGGGCGACCTGGAAATCGACGAGCACAACACCGTCCGCGCCGTTGTGGCAGCTAAGGAGACCGATCCTAAGAAGGATAAGGTGCCCAAGACCGGCGATGACTTCAACGCTGTTATGTGGGCCACGATCTCTGTGGTCACTATGGCTGCTGCAGCTGCCATGATCAGCCTGAAGATGAAAGCTGAAAACAGATAATCCTTTCGCATAGTACAGTCCCCCTGGGAAAAGCGACGGTCGGTATATCCCTCCGTCGTTTTTTTCCTTATATCGTTGGAAAAAACTGAGAGCTGAATCAGGGAAGGTTAGAAAAATATGAGTATGTATTCTTCAAACGGAAGATATTCCTCTCGAAAATCGGATGAACGGAAAAATCCCCAGCGCACCGGGCAGAACAGCAGAATGTCCCGGCCTGAGGAGAGAGCGGAGTATCGCAATTATGAAACACAGAGACCTTATGCACCGCCCCAGCCGGTCAGACGAAGACCCCCGAAGAAGAAAAAGAAGTCCGGAGCGATCATGTATACCTTGCTGACAGTGGTTTTGATCCTGGCATCGCTGACACTGCTGTATACACTGCGTCGGGTCGCAGCTTTGCGGCAGGAGACCCAGGCCATGGAGGCGCGGTCCGAGCAGGTCCACGCCATTGAGCAGCAGTACCCGGAGCTGACGGAGCACCAGGAGCTGCCTGTGGCTCCTGCGGCGCAGTCGGTTGAGGAGCTGCCGGATGTGTACTCCAACTTCATCGCCTATCGTGAGCCGGGAGAATTTGAGTATATGCTGCCGCAGTACTCCTCGCTGTATGCGGAAAATAATGATATGTTCGGCTGGCTCAGAATCGAAGATACCAGAATTGACTATCCCGTCATGTACAGCCCGGAGGAGCCGGAAAAGTATCTCCACACGGATTTTGCAGGGAACGACGCTTTCAGCGGCACGCCCTTCCTGGACGGCGCCTGTAACTTTGACAGCGACCAGCTCCTGATTTATGCCCACAATATGAAAAACGGAACCATGTTCCGGGACCTCTATCAGTATGAGAACCGGGACTTTTGGGAGGCACACCCTGTCATCTATTTCGATACCCTGTACGACCAATACAGATTTGAAGTGATGGCGGTGCTGTACGACAAGGTCTATTACAAGACGGACGACTGCTTTAAGTTCTATCAGTTTATCGATGCAGAGGATCAGCTTGCCTATGATGAGGCTGTGGCCTACTACAAGGAGCACGCGCTGTACGATACTGGGGTTACGGCCCAATATGGTGACCAGCTGCTGGCACTTGTGACCTGTGCCTACCAGACAGAGGACGGCAGATTCGTTGTAATCGCCAGAAAGGTGAACGACTGACTGCCTTTCCCGGCACAAGATCCATTTTGCAAATCCATTCTTCCCAGCCGGACTCCCCGGCTGGGAATTGATTTTACCGCCTCAGAATACGGCATTTGCCCAAATTCGTTCCAGAGAAATCTTGCCAAAAACACCGGAAACTGCTATAATAGGCCGAAATAAAATCAACGGGGGCGCATATCATATGGAACGAGGAGATTACCTCTGCCGGCAGCACATTCCGATTCTTCGGGAAGAACGGTATGCTGCAATGGACAGCACCGTGAACAACATGAGATGGGGAGCAGGGCGGAAGACGGACCGCACCATCCCGGAGCTCATGCTGCACAGCGAGCCATGAAGACCAGAGAATATCGGTTGGGCGTTCGGCAGGGCTTCCCGGTGGGGATGGGCTATTTTTCCGTCAGCTTTGGCTTCGGTGCCATGGCAGCAGCCCAGGGAATTACCCCCGGCGGGGCGGCACTGCTCTCTGCCACCAACCTCACCAGCGCAGGCCAGTTTGCCGGACTGACCATGATCCTGGCGCGGGCCGGGCTGTGGGAGGTCATTCTCACCACCCTGGTCATCAACAGCCGCTATGCCCTTATGAGCCTGGCCCTCAGCCAGCGGATGGGGGAGAAGGTCGGCCTGCTGGCCCGGATGCTGACTGCGTTTTTTAACACCGACGAGATTTTCGCCTTGGCAATGGCAAGCCATGAGCCCCTGACCTGCCCGTACCTACTGGGTCTGGGCACACTGCCGCTGATTGGCTGGACGGGCGGAACCCTGCTGGGTGCTATGGCGGGCTCGGTGCTGCCGCTGAATTTTCGGACAGCGCTGGGCGTTATGCTCTATGGAATGTTTGTCGCCATTGTGGTTCCCCCGGCGCGGCGGGAACGCCCGGTGCTCATGGTGGTTGTGGCAGCTCTGGTGATTAGCTGCCTGTTTTCCTGGGTGCCCCAGCTGCATGGAATCACGCCGGGCGCTGCTATTGTTGTATGCACCGTAGGTGCAGCGGGACTGGGAGCGGTCTGCTTCCCCATTGAGGAGGAAGCAGAATGAATTTTTATGGATACGTTCTGGCAATGGCGGTGACCACCTATCTCATTCGGGTCCTGCCGATGACCTTGTTTCGCAAGCCCATCCGCAGCCGCTTCCTGCGCTCCTTTCTCTACTATGTGCCCTATGCCTGCCTTGCGGCAATGACCTTCCCGGCAATTCTGGGAAGTACAGCGTCTGCGCTGAGCGGTGCAGCGGCTCTCGCAATGGCAATTTTCCTGGCATTTCGGGGAAAAAGCCTCATTGCTGTAGCCCTGGCAAGCTCTGGGACGGTTCTGGCGGTGGAATTTATTCTATCCCTGATTTCTTAAGAAAATATTATTTTCATCTATGAAAATTGCGGGTTTGTGAACTTATTGTTTCAAAATTCAGATACCCCTTGACTTGCTTTTTCGCATCTGATATAATCGCGCAAGCGAAGAAAAGGAAGGCCCGAAAGTCATTTTGGACCTTCTGGGAAAGGAAGGCTAACACGTGAGAATCAAAAATCAGAGGATCCTGTGTGCCTGTCTGGTAGCCCTCAATCTTGTCTTTATCTGGGGAAATTCCCTGCTGCCCGGCTCTGTATCCGGGGATATGAGCAGCGGTATTCTTGCTTATATTGAGGAGATTTTGGGGGAGTACTGCCACATCGGAGAATTCTTCCTTCGGAAGCTGGCTCACTTTTCAGAGTTTGCCATGCTGGGACTGCTGCTTAGCTGGCTGTTCCTGCTGCTTCGGCAGGAAGGGATTCACCGATTTACCCTGCCGCTTCTGTGCGGCATGATTGCAGCCTGTGTGGATGAGACGATCCAAGTCTTTTCCCCTCAGCGGGGGCCCAGCGTAATCGATGTATGGATTGATACGGCCGGTGTCACTGCAGGCGTGCTGCTTCTGCTGCTGGGGCACTTCCTCTTCGTAAAAAACCATTCCAACAATGGAGGAAACACAAAATGAAAAAGTTTGCATTTTCTACGCTCACCGTCGCTCTGATGCTGGCCCTGCTGGTTGGCTGCGGCAAGAAGGACCCTGTCGAGGTTCCCACCACCCAGGCTCCCACCACTGAGGCTGTGACCCAGCCCGTTGAGACCGATGCCGTTACCGAGAGCACCGATGCTGCCGAGACCACTGCCGGCACCATGGACGCCACTGAGGCCGTGGAGGCCACCGAGCTGGAGAAGCTCATGGATTCCCTCTATGCTGCTCACGGCGAAATTGACCTGCCCCTCATGAGCAATGTGCTGGATCTTAACGACGCTGACGCAGTGAAGTACAACACCGGCCTGGCTGCCGGCGACAAGCTCTCCGAGGTTGTTGTTTCTGAGCCTATGATGGGCCAGGCTTACTCCCTGGTTCTGGCTAAGGTCAAGGATGCTGCTGACGCTGAGGCAGTGGCAAAGGAGATGTTCGAGAACATCGACACCAGAAAGTGGGTCTGCGTGGAAGCAGACACCAAGACCGCTGCGTTCTCCGGCGATACCGTGATGTTCTTCATGGTAAGCTCTGACTTTGCCGATCTTGTCAGCACTGAGTCCGTTATGGAGGCCTTTAAGACCGTCGCAGGCGGCGAGGTTACCGAAATCGGCTAATGACTGCAAAAATGGCAGCGGACATCAGTCTGCTGCCATTTTTTATTAAGGAGAGAAGAGAGTATGCTGTTTTCCAGTATCCCGTTTCTGTATTACTTTCTCCCGGCGGTGCTGATTCTCTATTTTATCAGCCCCCGGCAGCTGAAAAACACGGTGCTTCTGCTGACCAGCCTGATTTTCTACGGCTGGGGAGAACCGAAATATCTATTTCTGATGATTGCCACCATCCTGACCTTCTACGGCTGCGGCCTTGCCATGGGAAAATGCAAATCCCAGAAGGGGAAGAAGGCCTGGCTGATTGTTTCCGTTGTGGTGGGACTTGGCCTGCTGGCTGTGTTCAAGTATGCGGATTTCTTTATCGGCTCCTTCAATGCGGTGACAGGTCTGAGCATCCCATTCTTACGGCTGGCCCTGCCCATCGGCATCAGCTTCTACACCTTCCAGTCCCTCAGCTATACCATTGATGTGTATCGGGGCAACGTGGCGGTGCAGAAAAATCCCATCAGCTTCGGTGCCTATGTGGTGCTGTTCCCGCAGCTCATTGCCGGCCCCATTGTCCGCTATGTGGACGTGGCCCAGGAGTTGGAGCACCGGACCCACAGCTGGGAGAATTTCGCCCTGGGTATGCGGCGGTTCCTGGTGGGCCTTGGCAAGAAGATTCTCCTTGCCAATCAGTTTGGCCTGCTGGTGAATACCTTCCGATCCTCCGGGGAAAAGTCTCTGCTGTTCTATTGGATCTATGCCGTGGCCTTTATGATGCAGATTTACTTCGATTTTTCCGGCTACTCCGATATGGCAATCGGTCTGGGCCGAATCTTCGGATTCCATTTTATCGAGAACTTCAACTATCCCTATCTGTCGAAAAGCGTTTCCGAGTTCTGGCGGCGGTGGCATATGAGCCTGGGCAGCTGGTTCCGGGACTATGTCTACATCCCCTTGGGGGGAAACCGGGTGAGCCGGGGACGCTGGGTGTTTAACATCCTGGTGGTCTGGATGCTCACCGGCCTGTGGCACGGTGCCAGCTGGAACTTTGTCCTCTGGGGCCTGCTCTTTGCGCTGCTGCTTATGGCGGAAAAGTACCTGCCCCTGGATAAGCTTCCGACAGCTGTGCGCCATGTGTATGTGCTGCTGGCGGTGCTGTTCAGCTTCGTGCTCTTTAACGCCGCGGACCTCACCCAGGCGGGACAGGATTTCCTGGGCCTTCTGGGATTGGGCGGGGTGCCTGTGGTCACAGCGGAGTCCCTGTACTATTTCAGAAGCTATGGCGTTTTGTTCCTGGCGGGTATTGTGGGTTCTACCCCCATTGTCCGCAACTGGGCGAAGAAGTTTGAGAACACCACGTGGATGGCGGTGATTGAGCCTGTGTTCCTGCTGGGAATGTTGATTCTGTGCACGGCCTATCTGGTGGACGGCTCCTTCAACCCCTTCCTCTACTTCCGATTCTGAGAGGTGAGCATATGAAGACGAAAAAAATTCGAATCACCGGGGCAATTCTGGTGGGCGTTCTGTGGCTGGCCCTTGCTGTCACCGCCTGGACCCATAGCCCACGGGATATGTCCCTCACCGAGCGGCGCAAGCTGGCCCAGTTCCCGGAGCTGTCCGGGCAGACCCTGTTAAACGGCAAGTTCATGTCCAAGTTCGAGACCTATACCTTAGACCAGTTCCCCATGCGGGATGGGTTCCGCCAGGTGAAGGCGGTGTTCAGCTACAAAGTCCTGAGAAATCGGGACAACAACGGAATCTACCTGACCCAGGGCCACGGTGCCAAGCTGGAATATCCCCTGAACGAATCCTCCGCAGAGGCTGCGGCTCAGAAGTTCCGGAAAATCTATGACCGCTATTTGCAGGACAGTGAAAACATTGTTTTCGCGGTTGTGCCGGATAAGAGCTATTATCTGGCAGCGCAGAACGGCTATCTGGCGATGGACTATGCTCGGCTCTTCTCCATCATGGAGGAGGGACTGCCTTTCGCGGAGTATGTTGACATTACCGACACCCTGACCGTGGATGACTACTACGATACGGATACCCACTGGCGGCAGGAAAAGATCCTGGGGACGGCCCAGAGGCTGGCCCAGGCCCTGGGAGTGCCCGGCCCTAAGGCGGAAGACTTCCGGGTCACAGCGATGGAACGCCCCTTCTACGGCGTCTACTACGGTCAGGCGGCCCTGCCCATGGCCTCGGAGACCATGTATGTTATGGAAAGTGACGTGCTGGCAAACTGCACCGTCAAAAACTACGAGAACAACAAAACAGGCCCGGTATACGACCTGGAAAAGCAGTGGGGGAAGGACCCCTATGATGTGTTCCTCTCCGGCCCGGTGTCCATCCAGACCATTGAAAATCCCCAGGGCCCGGACCGGGAGCTTCTGGTGTTCCGGGACTCCTTCGGCAGCAGTCTGACGCCGCTGCTGGTGCAGGATTACAGCAAGGTGACCCTCATCGACACCCGGTATGTGCCCACGGACTATCTGGGCAAGTTCCTGGATTTCCACGGACAGGATGTGCTGATGCTCTACAGCCCCATGGTTCTTAACAACAGCGCAATGCTGAAATAAAAAATATCTCCGCTTTCCAAAGGGTATGCCCCATAAGGATGGTTTAGGAATACTCAAAAGCAAAATGGAGTGTATCAGGTTAGATACACTCCATTTTCTTTATAAACTGTTAGATTTATTCGAACAGGCTTAGCCCTCAATATCACAATCTGCTCATCGTACGAAGAACTGTATTCTTGCCATCCGAAAGTAGTTCCGCAATGAACTCGCAGCTTCTTTTACCCGAAAAATAATTTCTAGCCAGTTCCATAATCCTATGTAAATCTGATTCTCCGTGATAATCCACCATGCAGTCGTACGCCTGATTATAGAAGTTTTGGTCCAGCACAACAGTGCGAGAAGGATCAAGCTCCAGCTCCAAAATCTGAAGCTTCTCATATTCGTCTGGATCGCTTTCCCAATCTTCTTTCGCTAATTGCTGAGCATTTTCCAGCGTTTCTGTGCCGTAAATACATCCCACTCGACTTACCTGATTTGGAAACTCTGTCTTACGAATGTACTCAAAAACAGCCTCTGTCGCATCTTTTGCGTATTCATACTTTCCTTCCTTTTCAGATTTCAAGACTCGGTCCTTATACATCGAGAGGAGCAGCATAGCCGTAAATACACCATTTCCATTTTCTAAGGCCCTAATATATGGTTCAGACCGCTGATAATTCTTTCTGAAATCATTTTGCAGGGATTTGTCGCCCTGATAAGTTACGCTGTAGTGGTACGCAATCATTGTCATCTTCCTCTTTATATCCTGTCCAAAGTTAAGAGTGTTATACAAATTCTAATCAGTCCGGCATTCTGCAAAATCAGAAGTTTCGTTCTATCTTCAATTGACTTTGCATCATCTCAACGAGCATACTGTTTATACTCCATACGGATCATAAACAGTGCAATCGTTAGGAACAAGTTCCTAAAACCTTTCGGGAAAATACTTCCTTACGGGGTATACCCAAATGGAAGCGGAGATATTTTTATTTACAGGGTGAGATTCTGAATCCACTTCTTTCGGCTCAGTGCATAGGCACCCACGAAGGATTTCAGAATTTCCGAACCCTGAACCAGGATAAACATAGGCAGAATCGGAAGCATCACAAAGTGGCTGAGGATAAAGGCCAGGGGTACGCAGAAGCTCCAGACAAAGCAGCTGTCAAAGAGGAAGGTGATAAAGGTCTGTCCGCCGGAACGGAGGGTGAAGTAGGCGGCATTGGTATAGGACTGGAAGGGCATCATCAGAGCGCTGATACAAATCAGCTTGGTTGCCAGGTGACGCACCGGCTCACTGGTGTTATAGAGGCTGGGGAAGAAACCGGACAGTGCCATCATTGCGCCGCCGAATACGATACCGGAGAACACGGACAGAATGACCAGCTTACGGTTGGAATCCCAGATTTCGTCCTTGGTATGACCGGCACCCAGCATCTGGCCCATAAGAATACCAACGGCGTTGCCCATGGACATATAGACCACACTGCCCAGGTTGCAGAAGGTATTGGCAATGTTGACGGCGGGAACCACATCCAGACCGCAGGTGGAGTAGCACTGGGCAATGAACGCCAGACCGGTGGACCACAGGAACTCATTGAGCAGGAGAGGCATTCCCTTGACAATGATGGTCTTGAGCAGGGGACCGGGGATGTAAAGGCTGCGGTAAGCGCCCTGAATAAAGGGATGGTTGGCCTTTTTCAGGTGGACCCAGCCGCCCACAAAAATCAGTTCCACCACACGGGAAATGACAGTTGCCAGAGCGGCACCCTGAACGCCCATAGCCGGGGCTCCGAAGTGTCCGAAGATCAGCACATAGTTGAGGCCGAGATTGACAAACACAGCCAGAACGCCGCCCAGCATGGGAACCATGGTTTCCCCGGTTTCCCGCAGGGTGCTGGCATAGGCATTGCTGAGGGCGAAGGGGAGCAGGCCCCAAAGCATCACCGCCATGTAGTCTTTTCCGTAGTCCATTACCAGAGCGACGTCCTGCACGCTGCCCTCGCCCCGGAGATAAAAGCTGATGAGGGAGCTGCCAAAGAGCAGGAACAGTACCGTGCTGGCAACGGTGAGCAGGGTGCAGATAATCACCTTGAAGCGGAAGGTGTGGCGGATACCGTCATGGTCCTGGGAGCCATGGAACTGGGCGGTGAAGATTCCGGCACCGGAGCTGGCACCGAAGATGCACAGGTTAAAAACAAAAATCAGCTGATTTACAATGGAGACGGCACTCATAGGCATGGTGCCAATCTGGCCGACCATGATATTATCCAGCAGGGCTACAAAATTGGTGATGCCGTTTTGAATGATGATGGGCAGGGCGATGCCCAGAATCCGACGATAAAAGGCTCGGTCGCCGATGTAACGATGGTGCATAAATACCTCACAATGGTTGATTTTACCGGGAAAGCCGGCACAGAAAGTTATAATATCACAAAAAACGGGCGGGAACAAGTCCCGCCCGAAGTTTTTTCACAATTTCCTTAGATTTCCTTGCCGTGGAAGAAGACCCGACGACCGGAGTAGTCGGCGTTGCAGACGATGAAGTCAGCAATCTTACCTTCAGCAATGGAGCCAACCTTGTCCTCAGCGGACAGGGCCTTAGCAGGATTGTAAGTAGCAGCGCGGACAACCTCTTCTTCGGGAATCCCCCAGCTCAGGCAGTTCAGAACGCACTGCCACAGGTTGGTAGCGGAGCAAGCGATGGTGCCGTCAGCCAGACGACCCACGCCGCCCTTGACCCAGGCATCCTGACCGCCCAGCTCGAACTTGGTGCCCTCGGGCTGACCGGCGCAGCGGCCGGAGTCAGAGACCAGAATCATGCGGTTCTTGAAGGTCAGGAAAGCCAGACGGACAGCAGCGGGATGGATGTGCAGACCGTCGCAGATAATCTCAGCCTGAACGTTGGGGTTCTCGGCAGCAGCGGGAATGACGCCGGGATCCCGGTGATTGATGCCAGGCATAGCGTTATACAGGTGGGTCAGATGGGTAGCACCTGCGTTGAACACATCACGGGCATGGTCGTAATCAGAAGCGGTGTGAGCAACGGAGACGGTGCACAGCTTGCTTGCCTTCTCCACAAACTCCACGGCGCCGGGAAGCTCGGGAGCCAGGTCGGCAATGCGGATCATGCCGCCGCAGTCGTCATAGAGCTTCTTGAAGCCCTCGAAGTCGGGGTCCTTGATGTATGCGCCGTTCTGTGCGCCCTTCTTCTTCATGGAGAAGTAGGGACCTTCCATCTGGATGCCGCGGATGGCGGAGCAGCCCTCGGGAGCCTCGTCAGCCAGCTGCTTTGCGGTAGCGAAGGCCTTGGAGAGGGTTTCGTAGGGCAGAGTCATGGAAGCGGGAGCGAAAGAGGTAACACCGCAGGAGAGGTAGAACTTAGCCATCTCCTTGAGGCCTTCGTAATCGCCGTCGGAGAAGTCGTGACCGGAGTTGCCGTGGCTGTGAACCTCAACCAGGCCGGGGATCACGGTAGCACCCTGGAGGTCAATGGCATCCTCGGGGACATTCTCGGGGAGAACTGCGCCGAACAGGCCGTCCTTCACTTCAAATGCGCCCATATGGAACTGAAAATCAGAACCGAAAATTCTAGCGTTTTTGTAAAACATGAGAGTACACTCCTTTTTATAAAGGGAAGGGCAGCCGATTGACTGCCCTTCTCCAATGAATCACAGATTTTGAATGGGAGGGTCCTGAGAACCCTTCTGCTAAAATCGTCCCGTCAGGGGAAAGGCTTACTTTCTCAGCTCGGGCAGGCTGGCAGCAGCAACGGACTGACCAACACGGCGGGTGTTCTCGTCAGGCAGCATGACCTCGACCTTCTCGCTCAGCTCGGGATACTCTTCCTTCAGAACCTTGTTGCAGGTATCCAGGATAATGTCGCCGCCCTTGCCGGACATGACACGGCCCATCAGCATCAGGTGATGGATATCGTAGAACCGGGAGTAGAGGACAACGGAGTTTGCCAGGTAAATGCCGATATCGTGATAGATGGCAGCGGCTCTGGGATCGTCGGACTCCATGAGCTTCTGGACAACCTTCAGCTTCTCAGCGGGGGAGAGCTCGGGATCCAGCTCAATGCCAGCCTTGGGAGCCAGCTTGATGACAGCGTCCTGGGAGAAGTACTTGCAGCCAACGCCGCGGTCGGTGGACCACTCATCCTGCATAGCGTTCTCGTTGAGGTCAACAGGAGCGAATGCCAGCTCGCTGATCCAGCCCTTGACATTCTTCTCAGCGTCAACGTAGCCGACAGCCTCACTGGTGCCCATAGCCATACCCATGATGCAGCCGGTGTTCATGCCCATAGCGCCAGCCAGAGCGGAGACGTCGCCATCGTTTGCAACGACACAGGGAACATCGCCGATTTCGGCAGCGGCCCGGTCGAAGCAGGTCTTGACCTCGTCCCAGCGGTCACGGGGCACCTTATAGAAGATGGAGGAGATCATGGGAGCGTTGCCGATGAAGGTACCGGCGGAGGAAATGCCGATGGCATCTACCCGAGGCATCTTGGATGCAGCGGTACGCAGAGCGGTGAGAATCTCATTATACTGATAGTTGGGATCGGGGTTCAGCTTGGGGAACCAGACAACTTCCTCAGAGAAGACGCACTCGCCGTCAATCACAGCGGAGACCTTACGGTCGGAACCGCCGGCATCGAAGCCGATACGGCAGCCGTCCAGGTGACCGCCCAAAGGCTGTGCGGACTCGTTGGCAGCGGGGCACTCCTCGAGGGCCAGATCCTGAATCTCCAGGTGACGCTCGTAGAGCTTAAAGAAGAAGTCGTAGTCGAAAGCGCGCTCGCCGTTTTCGGAGTAGGCAGCCTTCAGCTTCTGGGCAATCTCGGAGCAGCCGCAGATGGAGACCCGGAAGCCGCCGATGGACCACAGCAGGAACTTCACATACCGCTCAACAAAACGATAGTCGGCATCGGCATACTCTGCAGTTCCGTGAATATAGGTATGGTGGACAGAAACCTGGCCCTTGTCACGCTCAACGGCGATGGCAAGCGGCTGCTTTGCGCCCTCCAGATATGCGTTCATCCATACGCCGAAGGGGATGAACTCGGGGTCCAGAGTGGGCACATTTTTCATGTTATAGGAAACGCCTAAATACTGCATTTGTGTACCTCCTAAAAGTTTATTTCGATACATATTTATATGTTATCACGCCAACAGAGAAAAAGCAATGAGATTTTTCTGCTTTTTCTGGTAATCAGATGGATGCAAAAATAACAGATTGGAAACAGAAAGGGCACATGAGGCAGGAGGACTGGAATCAGAAAAAGAGATATCAGGCGGAATTTTTACATATATATAGTAAATAAAACGGCTGTGTAATGTTAGTTATTAAAATGTAATTAACTTTGTAATTTTTTGTAATTTCTCTATTGACGAATTGAAAATCTGTGTTATAATACAGGCATGAAACGAAGTCGTCAGGGAAAATGCGACTTGACCCCAATGTCTGCCAGCGACGGAAGGGCCGGTACCTGACACAAAGATTTCGAAAATTTGAATCATTTTAGGAGGTTTAAGAAATGATTTCTTTCGCTAAAAAGTTTATGAGCGTCGCTCTGGCAGCGGTTCTGCTCATCGGCGTGCTCCCCGCAGCTGCTTTTGCTGCTGAGGTGGAAGAGCCTGCAACTGTCGCAGAGGCAACAAAGTTCACTGTTAACTTCTACGGTGAGACCATCGATGACAATACGGACAAGACTCCTATCTTTCACGCTATTGTTGAGGCAGGCAAGCCTGTAGACGTCAACCTGGTTGAGGAGCCCACTCTGGAGGGTCACCACTTCGTAAACTGGGTCTACATGAGAGATCACAGCCACGTGTACAATGGTGATGCCATTGTTGATAACACCAACCTGGTTCCCATGTTCGAGAAGGACGCATCTACCGAGCCCAAGCCCACTGATCCTGAGACCAAGCCCACTGATCCTGAGACCAAGCCCACCGACCCTGAGACCAAGCCCACTGATCCTGCTGTGCAGCAGAAGTTCACCGTTTCCTTTAAGACCAACTGCGATGTTGCAGATCCTGCTTCCATCACTGTGACTGAGAACGGCACCTATGACAATCTGCCTGCTGTGACCCGCACTGGTTACACTTTCCAGGGCTGGTACTACGGCAACACCAAGGTTGAGAATACCACCAAGATCGCTACCAACGGCGACCACACTCTGGAAGCTCGCTGGAACATCAATGAGTACACTGTGACCTTCCTGAAGGCTGACGGCACTACTCTGACTACCAGAACCGTTAAGCACGGCCAGAAGATGGACAACGTTCCCAACGTCAGCGAGGCTGGCACTCAGGCTGGCAAGCACGCCAGCAAGTGGGATACCGATACCAACCAGGTCGTTACCGGTAACATGACCATCAAGCCCCTGTTCAGCAACAATACTTACACCATCACTCTGGACCCCGGCGTGAACGGTCTGACAACTAAGACCAAGAGCG
>JAHHRT010000034.1 GCA_020025615.1 Oscillospiraceae bacterium
ATAAAAGGGAGAGACGAACGTCTCTCCCTTTTATATTTATATTGTCTCTATCTTACTGATCTTCTTCTGCCTTGAGGGCGGCCTCATAGACCGTGTTTTTGGGAAGTCCCAATTCCTGGGCAGTCTGCTTCACGGCATCCTTCCGGCTCAGACCCTGGGCCATCAGCTGGGCGACCCGGGTGGCGGCATCCTCCGGGGAGGCGCTTTCCTGAACTTCCTCCGGGGCACCTGCCACAATGAGCACAAACTCACCCTTGGGAGGCGTCTCGGCATAGAGGGCCAGGGCACCGTCTAAGGTGGTGCGGATCACCTCTTCGTGGAGCTTGGTAAGCTCCCGGCACAGGCTGATTCCACGGTCCGGGCCGAAGACATCCCGAAGATCCTCCAAGGTGTTCGCCAGCTTGTGAGGGGCTTCATAGAAGATCATGGTCCGCTGCTCGCCCTTGAGGGATTCCAGGTGCTCTCGGCGGCTCTTCTTTGCAGTAGACAGGAAGCCTTCAAAGCAGAACCGTCCGGTGGACTGACCGGAGATGCTGAGTGCGGTGATGGCGGCACAGGGGCCGGGAATGGCGCAGACCGGGATTCCGGCAGCGGCACACTGCTTCACAAGATCCTCGCCGGGGTCGGAGATTGCAGGGCTGCCGGCGTCGGACACCAGGGCACAGGTCTCTCCGTCCAGAATCCGCTGGACGATCTTATCGCCTTTGAAAGCCTTGTTGTGCTCGTAGTAGCTCACCAGGCTTTTTTTAATGCCAAGGTGATTGAGAAGCTTTAAGCTCACCCGGGTATCCTCGGCGGCGATGAAATCCGCCTGCTCCAAAGTCTCCCGCGCGCGTTGAGAAACATCCCCGAGATTGCCGATAGGGGTGGGGACAAGGTATAACATACCAGCCATATGGGGCCTCCTAAATATGATAGATTCTGCGATAGTCCTCTGTCGGCTGACCCAGAGAATCGAAAAGGGCGGTTTCCTCTAATATGAGGCCGGGCTTTCCTCCTTTTCTCAGCTGCAAAAGGACAAGGGTAATGGGGCCGTCCTGGCGATGGCGCAGGAGCCCCAGGCGTTTACAGGATAAACCCGCCTGACTTCCCAGGGCAATGAGTTCCCCAAGACGTTCCGGGCGGTGGACGAGATAGAAGTCGCCGCCGAATTTTAAGGCCCAGGAGGCGGCGGCAAAAAGAGCCTCAAGGGAACATTGATCTTCCCGCCGGGCGGTGGGAAGGGTTTTACTGGCAGGTCCCCCGGAAAAATAGGGGGGATTGGAGATACAGGTGGTAAAGCTTCCAGGGGAAACCTGGGAGGGAACTGTCCGCAGATCCCCGCATACACTTTCCATGCGGCCCTCCAGCTGATTGCGGGATATGTTATCCAATGCGGCCTGGTGAGCGGTTTCGTCGATTTCCATTCCGGTGACGGTGCAGTTGGGATCACTTGCACACAGCAGCAGCCCCAGCGTGCCGCAGCCAGCCCCCAGATCCAGAACCCGGGCGCGCTTCGGCAGATGGGCAAAGTCCGCAAGGACCATAGAATCGGTGCTGAGGGGGAAGCAGCCTTCGGGAAGGCTGAGGGTAAATCCGTTTGGCAGAACTTCCATAATGCCTCCTAATAAAGAAAATCAGCCTGCGCAGACATGAAAACTGCGCAGGCCGATTGCGATTCATAAAAGAATCATTCCTCGACGATTGCTTCGACGGGGCACTGCTCAGCACAGGAACCGCAGCTGACACAGACATCGGCGTCGATGACGTACATCTCGTCGCCCTCAGAAATTGCCTCAACGGGGCACTGCTCAGCGCAGGAACCGCACTTAACGCAAGCATCAGTAATCTTGTAGGCCATGGTAATACCTCCATATCTCGTAAGTAGTGCACAACCCTTCCAGGTTCGTGCCACCATTATTCTAGCATGGATTTTTGAAAATGCAATTCCTTTTTTTGCGGATGCGTATAATAATTTGCTGAATTGGCAAAAATTTCCCCCAAAAGGGAGGGATTCTATGCGTTACCATATGCAAACTGCGGAAATCATTCGACGCAGCGGGGAAAAGGCCAAGGGACTTGGGCACAGCTACGTGGGTTCTGTACATCTGCTGCTCACCATGATGGAGGACCCTGGGGGCCTTTCCGCCATGCTGGGCGGGATGGGAGTAGAAAGAGATTTTACAAGAGATATGACGGTGGTTTTGCTGGGGGCAGGAACCCCGGATCTCCCCCTTCCCCAGGGGATGACCCAGGAGCTGCGGCAGATTCTCCGGGGGGCAGCCCGGGAGGCGCGGCTGCAAAAATCCCGGGAGATTCGCCCCATTCATCTTCTGCTGGCCTTGGCCCGGCAGGAAAACTGCACCGCCGGGCAGGTGCTGCGGCTGGGCGGCGTGGAAGGAAATCTGCTCTTTACCCGGACAGTGGATTTTATGCGGTGGGAGACCCAGTCTCCCGTGAAACGAAAAAAGGAGGCGGTTGCAACGAAACTGTTGGAGCAATTTAGTGAAGATATGATTCAGAAGGCGGCGATGATGGAACCGGTGATTGGTCGAGACCAGGAGATTGATACAGTCATCGGGATTTTGTGCCGCAAACATAAGAATAACCCGGCGCTCATCGGAGAACCGGGCGTAGGAAAGACTGCCATTGCCGAGGGCCTGGCCCAGCGGATGGCGGTGGGCAATGTTCCGCCTCAGCTCCGGGATAAACGGCTCTACAGCCTCAATATGGCGAATCTGGTGGCGGGCACAAAATACCGGGGCGAATTTGAGGAGCGGCTGCGGGATGTGCTGGGGGAAATCCGCCGGTCAGGAGATGTGATTCTGTTTGTGGACGAAATGCACACCATTGTGGGAGCCGGTGCGGCGGAGGGTGCCATCGATGCCGCCAATATCCTGAAGCCTGCTCTGGGGCGGGGAGAGCTGCAAATGCTGGGAGCCACCACATTAGATGAATACCGTCGGTGCGTGGAAAAGGATGCGGCACTGGAACGGCGGTTCCGTCCGGTGATGGTGGAGGAGCCGAAAGAGGAAACGGTGCTGGCAATTCTCAAAACCCTTCGTCCGGGGCTTGAAAAGCACCACCATCTGCGCATTACGGAGGAAGCGCTGGGGGAGGCGGTGCGGCTTTCCGTCCGGTATCTGCCGGATCTGTACCTTCCTGACAAGGCCATTGATGTTCTGGATGAGGGGGCAGCCCGGGCCAAGATGGAGGAGATGCGGCAGACCCGCGGCGGCGCGGCCCGGAAGGAGCTGGAGACGAAGCTCCATGAGGCTGTGCGCCAACGGGATTTTGAAGAGGCGGCAAGGCTTCGGGACCAGGTAGCCGAGCTGGCAGAAAAGAATACGGAGGGTCGGCGGGCCCGGTCGGTGACAGCGGGGGATATTGCCTGGGTGATCTCCCAGCGGACGGGAATCCCCGTGGGCAGACTGACCGCCGGAGAGCGGGAAAAGCTTCTGGGCCTGGAGGACCTGTTGAGCCGGAAGGTAGTGGGCCAGCCCCAGGCGGTCCGGGAGGTGGCGGAGGCTGTGCGCCGTGGGTGCAGCGGTATCCGGGATGGAGAGCGCCCGGTGGCCTGTATGCTCTTTACCGGCCCCACCGGCGTGGGAAAAACAGAGCTTTGCCGGGTGCTGGCAGAGGAAATCTATGGCAGCCGTGACGCTATGATCCGTCTGGACATGACGGAATATATGGAGAAGCAGTCGGTGTCCCGGCTGATTGGTGCGCCTCCCGGATATGTGGGCTATGAAGAGGGCGGCAAGCTGACCGAGGCGGTGCGCCGCCGCCCCTACTGCCTGCTGCTCCTGGATGAATTAGAAAAAGCCCACCCGGATGTGCTGGGAATCCTGCTGCAAATTATGGAGGAGGGCGTTCTGACCGACTCCACCGGGCGGCGGGTGAGCTTCAAGAATGCCATTGTGATTATGACCTCTAACGTGGGCGGCGAGATTCAAGGGGAAGGCCTGGGCTTCTGCGCCGGCGGGCGGCGGGAGCAGGTTGGCGCGGCTCTGCGGGAAGCCTTTACCCCGGAATTTCTGGGACGCCTGGACAGCACGGTGACCTTTTCTCCGCTGGGAGAAGCGGAGATGGAGGCCATTGCCTGGAAGTATCTGGGGCAGCTCCGGGATCGGGCGGCAGCTGCCGGAACCCAGCTCACCTTCCCCAAGGAGATGGGAAAAATGCTCCGGTCTCTGTGCCGGGGGAAGGACGGCGCGCGCCAGCTGCGGCGGCTGGTTCAGAACCGGGTGGAGGGGCCGCTTGCGGGATACCTGCTGGGGTGCAGCCGCCGTCCTGCACGGCTGCAGGCCAGAATCGATGGGGAAGAAGTTTCTTTTTGTCCTTGAAATTATAGAACAAGTGTTCGAATATAGCCAAAAATTGGCGATTTACCCGGCAAATTTGGGATTTCCCTCAGAAAAACATTGATTTTTTCGGCCTGTGGCGTTATACTGTCTACAAATGGAGCAAAAGGGCAGTGAAGTGGAGTGCCTGGGAAGGGAGGAGCAAACAGCATGATCGGAAAATACAGCGCTAAGCTGGACGAGAAGAACCGACTGTTTGTCCCTTCCAAGCTTCGTATGGAGCTTGGGGAAACCTTCTATGTGACCTTAGGTGTCAACTGCGGTCACAAGTGCCTGACGGTGTACACCGAGCAGGAATGGCAGACCCTCAGCGAGAACTTTAATGCCCTCAGCATCTCACAACGGGCTGGAGCTACCAGCCTTATTTTCATGAATGCGGCCCAGTGCACCCCGGATAAGCAGTTCCGCTTTCCTCTGACCCCCTTCCTGCTGAGCTATGCAGGCATTGACCGTGAAGTCATGATTGTGGGGCGGGCAGGCCAGGCGGAAATTTGGGATGCAGAGGAATTTGCCCGCTTTGAAGAAGAAAATCTAACGCCGGAAAAACTGCTGGCATCTCTGGAGGCCATTGGACTATGAGCGAATTTCATCATGTTTCTGTGCTTCTGGAAGAATGTATCCAGGGGCTGAATATTAAGCCTGACGGCATTTATGTAGACGGCACCCTGGGCGGTGCAGGCCATTCCAGCCGCATTGCGGCGATGCTGACCACCGGTCGGCACATCGGTATTGACCGGGACCCTGTGGCCCTGAAAGCGGCCCGGGAGCGTCTGGCCCCCTATGCGGACCGGGTGACTCTGGTCCATTCCAATTTTTGCGAGATTGCCCAGGTGCTGAGGGATTTGGATATCCCCGGTGTAGACGGCATCCTGCTGGATCTGGGTGTTTCCTCTCCCCAGCTGGACGACGGAGAGCGGGGCTTTTCCTATATGGTAGATGCCCCTCTTGATATGCGCATGAACAACGAAGACGCCCTCAGCGCCCATGATGTGGTGAACACCTGGAGCCACGAGGAGCTGAAACGAATCCTCTATGAATACGGTGAGGAGCGGTATGCCCCCCAGATTGCCTCGGCAATCTGCCGCAGACGGGAGACCGCCCCCATCGAAACCACCCTGGAGCTGGTGGATGTGATTCGCTCTGCCATGCCTCCCGCAGCTCTGCGGGAAAAGCAGCACCCGGCAAAGCGGAGCTTCCAGGCCATCCGCATCGCCGTCAACGACGAGCTGGGAGCGGTGGAAAAGGTCATGAAGGATGCCATTCCTCTGTTAAATCCCGGCGGACGGCTGGCTGTCATCACCTTCCATTCTCTGGAAGACCGGATTGTTAAGTCGGCAATGGCTGCCGCGGCAAAGGGCTGCACCTGCCCCCCGGAATTCCCGGTGTGCGTCTGCGGGAAGAAGCCCCAGGTGAAGATTCTCACCAGAAAGCCCATTGTCTCCGGCCCGGAAGAGCTGGAGCGCAACCCCAGAGCCAGAAGTGCAAAGCTTCGGATCTGCGAGAAACTCTAATCGATTTCCCATTCGGAAACCCTGGAAAGGAATGCTGCTGTCATGGTACAGAAACCGGAAATTCAATATGTGGGCCAGTTTTATGTCTATGGCAGTGAAGCCGTTGCGCCGAAGGCAAAAAAGACGGTAAAGGAGCTTTTGCCTAAGGAGCACAAGCAGAAGCTTCACAAAGTCTACATAGACCCGGTGGCACTGATTGGCATTGCTGCCGCAGTGACGCTGCTGGCAGCCTTGGTGCTGGGGGGTATCCGCCTCAACAGTATGTGGAAGGAGCACGATGCAGTTGCGTCCTATCTTTCCAGCCAGAAGTTAGACAATTCCACTTTGGAGCACAACTATCGGACCAGTCTCAATTTGGATGACATCCGGGCGAAGGCCGAGGCCATGGGCCTGGTACCCCAGGAAGACGCGAAAACGGTCTATATCCGGGTGACCATGCCGGAGCCGAAGCCCCAGAGAACACTTTGGGATGATATCCAGTGGTTTTTCCAGGGCCTCTTCGCATAAACGGCCCAAAGCCCAATAGAATTATGATAGCGATGGGCGGTGAGGGTTTCCCCTTGCTGCCCATTGATACCTTAATTCCACTGGGAGGCTGGGTCGTATGGGAAAACAGCAGCAGGGGCTTACCGATCACGGACAGCACCGCAGAATCCTTTTCGCAATGTTTCTGTTTGGAATTGCGGCCTTTGTGCCCATCCTTCTACGCCTCCACCAGCTCATGGTGCGGCAGTATGATTATTACGCAAGCCTTGCCCTGAGAAACCAGACCAGAACCACTTTGGTAACGGCGGACCGGGGCAATATTTATGACTGCAACATGAATATACTGGCTGGCTCCGTGACGGTGGAGAATGTCTATCTGGACCCCCGGGAGCTGCGCCAGGCCAAGGTGGATATTCCGGCCCTGGCCCAGGTGCTGGGGGAGATCCTGGGGAAAGATCCCCAGTGGATCGAAGAGCAGGCAGGGGACATTACCCGCCGCTATCAGCAAATCGGAGCACGGGTAGAGCCGGAGGTTGCCGCCCGGATTCGAACCTACATCAACAGTCAGGGCATCAGCGGGGTCCACTTGGAACCCGGCTCCCGGCGAACCTATCCCATGGGTTCCCTTGCAGCCCAGGTCATTGGCTTCACCGACGCCTCCAATCAGGGGGTGGAGGGCGTGGAGCTTGCCTATGACAGCTTCCTCCGGGGAGATCCCGGGCGGGTGGTCACAACAAAGGGCAACAATGAAATGGATATGCCCTTTTCCTTTGAGCGTTATCAACACGCACAGCCCGGATGCAGCGTGATCCTGACCCTGGACAGTACGGTCCAGCGGTGCCTGGAAAAGCAGCTGCAAACTGCGGTTCAGCGCTACCAGGTGCAAAACGGCGCGTTCGGCCTGGTGATGAACTGCAAGACCGGGGAAATCCTGGCAATGGCGACCTTGGAAAGCTATGATCCCAACCACTACCAGCAGATTGGCGACGAAAAGATCCGGGCGGATTTGGAAGCACGAAAGGCCCGGATGGACCTGCTTCCCCGTGACAGCGCCGACTATCGCCGGGAGAAAGAAGCTTACGACAAGATCCGCACCGATGCCCAGCTTCGCCAGTGGCGCAACCGGGTCATCGCCGATGGCTATGAGCCTGGGTCCACCTTCAAGGTGCTCACCATGGCGGCGGCTCTGGATACCGGGGCCATTGACCTCAACACCGATTTTTACTGCCGGGGTGCAGAACAGATTCCGGGAAGATCCCAGCTGCTCCACTGCTGGCGGCACCAGGGCCATGGGGCGGAAAAGACCCCGCAGGCTCTGCAAAATTCCTGCAACATCGCCTTTGCACATATCGCCCTGAAGCTTGGGGGCGAGCGGTTTTATGAGTACATTCAGAAATTCGGAATCCTGGAAAAGACCGGAATCGACCTGAAAGGGGAGAGCAAAGGCGTTTTCTTTGACAAGTCCCTGATTACCAATACGGAAAAATGGGGCACAGCCTCCCTCACATCTGGGTCCTTCGGTCAGACCTTCAAAATCACCCCCTTGCAGTTGGTTCGGGGCATTTCCTCGGTGGTCAATGGGGGAAAACTTCTGGAACCCTATATCGTTTCGGAGGTTCTGGACGACCAGGGAAATACGGTACTGCGGCAGGAGCCTACCGTGGTCCGGCAGACCATCTCCCCGGAGACGTCCAAAACCATGTGCAGTCTGATTCGTTCGGTGGTTACCAACGGGACTGCGAAAAATGCCGCCGTCCTGGGCTACAGTGTAGGCGGGAAGACCGGGACCAGTGAGAAAATCGATGTGTTTGATGAAAACGGACGGCGGGTTCAGGATAAAATCGTCTCCTTTGTGGGCATTGCCCCTATGGATGACCCGGAATATATCGTCCTTGCCGCCTTGGATACCCCATCCCGGGAGACGGGAATCTACATCTCCGGCGGTGTCATGGCAGCCCCCACGGTAGGGGGCGTGCTGGGGGATATTCTGCCTTACCTGGGCGTACACCGGGAGGAGGGGGCGGATACCCAGGTCCTCATGGAGGACTTTACGGGACTGACTCCCAAAGAGGCGAAAAAGCGTCTGGAAGAGCTGGGGCTCACCGGAAAGTTTCAGGGAGAGGCAGAGACTGTCACAGAGCAGATTCCCACAGCGGGACAGGCGGTCCCGGGAGGCAGTGAAGTGCTCCTCTATCTGGGCCAGGCCCCAGGAAGCCGGGAAGTCCGGGTGCCGGATTTTCGGGGGATGAACCGCCAGCAGGCGGCAGATGCCGCGGGAAGCCTTGGAATCTACCTTCGGATTTCCGGGAACCCGGAAATCGCACCCCAGATTACCGTCACCGCCCAGAGCGAAGCCCCGGACAGCTTGATTCTGCCGGGAACCACCATTACCTTAGAATTTACAGATACCACCATTCGGGATTAAATCAGCAGGAGGAAGAAATATGAAATTAAGACAGCTGCTTCAAGATGTTCCGGTGCTTTCCTGCACCGCAGACCTGGATACAGAGATCACCTCGGTGGTCTGCGACTCCCGAAAGGCGGCCCCGGGCTGCCTGTTCACCGCAATTTCCGGCTTTGCCTCTGACGGCAACCGCTTCATCCCCATGGCAATGGAGAAGGGGGCAGCGGTGGTGGTCACAGAGCACGCCCCTCAGGAAGATGTGCCCTATGTGCTGGTGTCTTCTGACCGACTGGCACTGGCACTGATTTCCGCAAACTTCTATGGACATCCTGCAAAGGATATGACCATGATCGGTGTGACCGGAACCAACGGAAAGACCTCTGTGACCCTGCTTCTGAAGCAGGTCCTGGAAAAAACACTGGGTGCCAAGGTGGGCCTGGTGGGCACCATGGAAAACCAGATTGGTTCCCTTTCCATTCCCACAGAGCGCACCACGCCTGAGAGCCTGGAGCTGCAGGCCTTGTTTGCCCGGATGCGGGATGAGGGCTGCCAGTACGCAGTGATGGAGGTTTCCAGCCATGCGGTGACGTTGGAACGGATCGGCGGTATCCACTTTGATGTGGCGGCCTTTACCAACCTCACCGAAGACCATTTGGATTTTCATAAGACCATGGATGCTTACTGCGATGCCAAGGCAGAGCTGTTCCGCCGCTGTGACCGGGCCGTGGTCAATGGGGATGACAGCTATGCTTCCCGGATTCTGGCGGCTGCGGCCTGCCCGGTGCTCACCACCTCTGCGCTGGGCAGAGGAGATCTTCGGGCGGAGGAGCTGGACCTGGAGGCAGAGGGAATTTCCTTTACCTGCGTCTGCGGCGAGGAGCGGGTGAGGGTGCACCTGCCCATTCCCGGACGGTTCACGGTTTATAACGCCCTGACGGTTCTGGGCATTGCCAAAAGCCTGGGAATCTCCCTGGAACAATGCGCCAAGGCTTTGGCGGATGTGAAGGGTGTGAAGGGCCGAATTGAGGTGGTTCCCACCCCTGGAACCCCGTATTCTGTGCTCATCGACTATGCACACACCCCGGACGGATTGGAAAATGTTATTCGTTCTGTTAAAGATTTCTGCAAGGGCCGGGTGATTACCGTCTTTGGCTGCGGCGGTGACCGTGATCCAATGAAACGACCGATTATGGGCGAAATCGGGGTAAAATACTCGGATATTGCAGTAATAACTTCGGATAATCCAAGAACAGAGGACCCGGAAGCCATTATTAAAGACATCCTCAGCGGGGTATCTTCGGAGCTTGGCACCTATCATGTGATCTGTGACCGCCGGGCCGCAATACGATATGCTATGGACATTGCGGAAAAAGATGATATAATTATCCTGGCAGGAAAGGGTCATGAGACCTATCAGGAGATCCACGGGGTCAAGCACCATCTGGATGAACGGGAAGAAGTCGCGGCCCACCTGACAGAAACGAGGGAATCATAATGGGAAAGATCACCCTGAAACAGGCTGCTGCATGGTGCGGCGGTACTGTAGATAAAAAATATGAAGATGTAACCTTTTTCGGTGCCAGCAATGACACCCGCACCTTAAAGAACGGGGAACTGTTCGTGGTCTTGCAGGGTGCAAGAGACGGACATGACTATATTCCCGCAGCCATGAAAAAGGGCGCAGCGGCAGTGCTCTGCACCCGCCGGGTGGGGGACTACCCTGCCATTTATGTGGAGGATACCCGGCTGGCCCTGGGCAGAATTGCCGGGTATGAGCGGGAACGCCTGGGAATGAAGGTTGTGGCGGTTACCGGCTCCGTGGGCAAGAGCACCACAAAAGAGATGGTGGCCCATGTGCTGGGCAGCCAATACCGTACCGCAAAGTCTCCGGTGAACCACAATAACGGGATTGGTATGCCTATGGCAATTCTTGCCATTCCTGAGGATACCCAGGTGGCAGTCCTTGAAATGGGCATGAACCATTTCCGGGAGATTGCCTACCTTTCCCACATTGCACAGCCGGACTATGCAGTGATTGTGAATATCGGCACGGCGCACATTGAATACTTAGGTTCCATGCAGGGAATCCGCCAGGCGAAGATGGAGATTCTGGAGGGAATGTGCGATGACGGTCAGCTCTTCTTAAACGGAGATGATGTGATGCTTCGTCGGCTTCCGGAGCGTCCGGCCCAGAAAATCACCTATTTCGGTGAGGCTGGAGACTGTGCCGTCCGGGCGACGGATATTGTATCCAAGGATGGAGCGCTTTCTTTTACGGTGGAGACCGGAAAAATTTCCTTCCCGGTGAAGATTCCCGTGGAAGGCCTGCACTTTGTGGCGGATGCCCTGGCAGCTGTGGCGGTTGGCCTTGCGATGGAGGTTCCGGCTGAGACCATTGGAGAACGGCTGGGCAGCTTCCAGAATATGGAGGGACGGCAGGAAATCATCAAGACGGAAGCCTATACCATCATCAAGGACTGCTACAATGCAGGCCCTGAGTCCATGGCGGCAGCACTCAAGGTGCTGGGAGCCCAGAACGGTCGAAGAATTGCAGTGCTGGGAGATATGCTGGAGCTGGGAGACTGCGCAGAGGCGGAGCACTATCGTGTCGGCAGAATCGCAGCGGAAAATGCGGATCTGGTATTTGCCTACGGCACCAATGCGGGAAGAGTGCATATTGGCACGGTGACCGGCGGTATGTCCTGCGCCAAGAGCCAGTACTTTGATACCCACGCGGCACTGATTGCGGCCCTGCGGCGGGCGGCGAAGCCCGGTGATGTGCTCCTCTTTAAGGGCAGCCGGGGAATGCATATGGAGAAGGTCCTGGAGGGCTTTCTAGCGTAATGTGGAATCTTACATAGCGGAGGAAGAAAATTTATGACGAGAATACTGATTACAGCGGCGGCAGGCTTTGGCCTGACCGGGCTTATCGGATACCTGCTGCTGCCTGCTCTGCGGGCATTGAAGGCAGGACAGTCCATTCGTGAGGTGGGTCCCACCTGGCACAACAGCAAGGCGGGCACGCCGATGATGGGCGGCCTGATGTTCATCCTGGCCCTGGTCCTGTGCATGCTGGGCAACATCGCATCCATTGGGGATCATTCTGTGTATTTTGTACTGCTGCTGTCCCTGGCCTTTGGCCTCATTGGCTTCCTGGACGACTTTACCAAGGCAAAATATAAGCGCAACTTGGGACTTACCTCGCTTCAGAAGGCACTGCTGCAGATGGCGGTATCTGCACTGTTCCTCTATGCCCTCTATCAGCACGGGGCTATGACCTGTGACCTGTACATCCCCTTCTTTAACGTGTCCTTCCATATTCACCCCCTGGTGTACATCCTGTTTGCGATGTTCGTCATGGTGGGATGTGTCAATGCGGTGAACCTCACCGACGGTGTGGACGGCCTGTGTGCCTCTGTGACCATTCCGGTGATGGTGTTCTTTACTGCCGCTGCCGTGGCGATGGACCGGATGTCCCTGGCCCTGATTCCCAGCGCACTGGTGGGCGGTCTGGCCTGCTACCTGTTCTTCAACTGGCATCCGGCAAAGGTGTTCATGGGAGATACCGGCTCTCTGTTCCTGGGCGGTGCTGTGTGCGCCCTGGCCTTTGCTCTGGATATGCCCCTGATCCTGATTCTGGTGGGCTTTATCTATGTGGTTGAGACTTTGTCCGTAATTTTGCAGGTGGGCTATTTTAAGCTGACCCATGGCAAGCGGCTGTTCAAGATGGCCCCCATTCATCATCATTTTGAGATGAGCGGCTGGAAAGAGGAGAAGATTGTACTGGTGTTCTCCGGAATCTGCGCCCTCATGTGCATCCTTGCCTGGTTCGGCATTGCCGGACTCCGGGCCTGATATTCGGAAAGGAGCTTTTCTATGGCAGCAGAACGTCATCTGCGTGCCAAAGAGAACCGCCCTCTCAGAAAATATGGGAGGGACGAAAGTGTTGATTTTCCCTTTTTATTTCTTGTTTTGCTGCTCCTGGGCATTGGCCTTACCATGCTCTATTCTGCAAGCTATGCCCAGAGCCTCTACGATACCGGATACCAGAATTCTGCCCGGTATTTTCTGAAACAGGCGGTATGCGCCGTCATCGGCATCCTTGCCATGTACGGTTTCAGCCGGATCCCGGTGGGGTTCTGGTACCGCATGGCGTGGCCTCTCTATGGGGCCAGCATCCTGCTGCTGCTTTCCGTGCTGGTGTTTGGCCAGAAGGTCAACGGTGCCCGGCGATGGATTAACATCGCGGGTATCCGATTCCAGCCGTCGGAAGTGGCAAAGTTTACCATGATTCTGCTCCTCGCCCGGCTTACCCGCGAGTTCGGCTCCCGGGCGGAGAAGTTTCGATACGGTGTTCTGGGCTTCGGCCTGGCAATTATGGGGATCCTGGTGCCCCTGGCTCTGGAAAAACACCTCAGTGCGATTTTGCTCATGGGCATGGTCGCGGTGGTGATGATGTTCGTAGCCGGGACAAAAATCAAATGGCTTCTCGGCGGTGCAGCTGCCGCCGGGGTGTTCGTCGTTGTTTATATTTCATTTATGGGATACGCCGGTGATCGAGTCACTGCGTGGCTCCACCCGGAACTGGACCCGGGGGATACCGGCTATCAGATTTTACAGTCCCTTTACGCCATCGGCTCCGGTGGCTTGTTTGGACTTGGACTTGGCAAGAGTCGGCAGAAATATCTCTACCTGCCGTTTCAATATAATGACTATATCTTCCCGGTGATCTGTGAGGAGCTGGGGCTTGTAGGCGCGGCGGTGATCATCGTCCTGTTTTCGGCCCTGATCCTCCGAGGCTACTGGATTGCACTGCGGGCTCGGGACCGGTTTTCCACCGTCCTCGGGGCGGGGCTTGTAACCCTCATGGCCTTGCAGATTATCCTGAACCTCTGTGTAGTCACCAATCTGCTCCCGTCCACGGGAATTGCCCTGCCGTTTTTCTCCTATGGAGGTACGGCACTGGCTATGAACCTGGGTGAGATGGGCGTGGTATTGCAGATCTCCCGGTATCGGAACCAGAGAAAAATACAGGAGGCAGACATATGAATCTGATCTTTACCTGCGGCGGTACTGCGGGACATATTAACCCCGCCATTGCCGTTGCGAATCTGATGAAGGAGCGCCACCCGGATGTAAACATCCTGTTTATCGGCGCAGAAGGCCACATGGAAGAGAAGCTGGTGCCCCAGGCGGGCTATGAGCTTCGGTGCCTTCCCGGCTCCGGCCTGAGCCGGGCGATGAACTTTGCGGCCCTCAAGAAGAATCTTCATGCAGTCCATTGTGTTTTGGGTGCTGTGGGTGCCTGCAAAAAGATCATCCGGGAGTTTCAGCCCGATGCAGTCATCGGCACCGGCGGCTATGCCAGCTTCCCGGCGCTCTATGCGGCGCAGTCCCTGGGAATCCCCACCTGCGTCCACGAGAGCAACGCAGTGCCCGGCCTTACCACCAAGATGGCGGCAAAGCGTGCCGACCGGGTGCTGGTGGCGGTAGAGGAAAGTGTCCCGTATTATCGCCACCCGGAAAAGGTGGAGGTTGTGGGTATGCCTGTCCGCCAGGAGTTTATTTACACCAAGAGAGAAGAGGCTCGGAAAAAACTGGGTCTCGACAGCCGTCCTCTGGTGGTTTCTGCATTCGGAAGCCTGGGTGCCAAGGTCATGAATGAGACCATGGCAGAGGTGTTCAGAATGGAGCAGGATGCAGGCTTCCCCTT
>JAHHRT010000035.1 GCA_020025615.1 Oscillospiraceae bacterium
GAATTTGTGATATGATAGCAAACAGCAAATTTTTTGAAGGAGGATTTCAATGGCTTCCATTGTAGAAATCCTGTCCCAGGAGCTGGGGCAGAAGCTCTCTTATGTTGAAAATGTGGTATCCCTGATTGATGAGGGCAATACCATTCCCTTTATCGCCCGTTACCGTAAGGAAATGCACGGCGCCATGGACGACACCACCCTGCGAAATCTGGAAACCCGGCTGACCTACCTCCGGGGTCTGGAAACCCGCCGCAGTGAAGTGAAAAAGTCCATCGAAAATCAGGGCAAGCTCACTGAGGAGCTGTCCGCCGCCATCGACCAGGCCGCCACCCTCACCGAGGTGGAGGATCTGTACCGTCCCTATAAGCAGAAGCGCCGCACCCGCGGCTCTATTGCCCGGGAAAAGGGTCTGGAACCTCTGGCGAAAGCCATCTATGCCCAGGACGGACAGGACCCCGCACAGCTTGCCCAGGATTATCTGGATGCAGAAAAGGGTGTGGAAACGGTAGAAGATGCCCTTGCCGGTGCCAATGACATCATTGCAGAGGACCTTTCCGACGATGCCGACATCCGCAAGAGCCTGCGGGAGCTGACCATGCGCCGGGGCCAGCTGGTGTGCAAGACCGACGATCCCGACACGGACACTGTCTATCGTCTCTACTATGATTTTGCCCAGCCCATCAGCCGGGTGCTGGACCACCAGATCCTCGCCATCAACCGGGGCGAAAAGGAAGGGATCCTGAAAGTCTCCGTCACCCTCCCCGGAAACCAGGGCGCCGCACTGGTCTGCCGGGCGGCTTTGAAGCCCACTCAGTTCGTATCTGCCTTCGTCCGGGCCGCCGCCGAGGATGCTTACGAGCGTCTTATCTTCCCCTCTATCCAGCGGGAAGTGCGAAATGAGCTCACCGATCGGGCCAGCCAGGGCGCCATCCATAACTTCGCCCTGAACCTCAAGCCTCTGCTGATGCAGCCCCCGGTCAAGGGCTTTGTCACCATGGGCCTGGACCCCGGATACCGCAACGGCTGTAAGGTCGCCGTGGTGGATGCCACCGGTAAGGTGCTGGACACCGCCGTGGTCTACCCCACCTTCAGCCAGAAGAAAAAGCAGGAGGCCATCACCATCCTCTCCGGCCTGATGAAAAAGCACGGTGTCCGTCACATTGCCATCGGCAACGGCACCGCTTCCCGGGAAACCGAGGCCATGGCTGTGGAGCTGCTGCGGGACTTCCCCGAGGCAAGCTACATGATCGTCAGCGAGGCCGGTGCTTCTGTCTACTCCGCCTCTCCCCTGGCAGCTGAGGAGTTCCCCGAATACGATGTGAATCTCCGCTCCGCTGTGTCCATTGCCCGCCGTCTCCAGGACCCTCTGGCAGAGCTGGTCAAGATTGACCCCAAGGCCATCGGCGTGGGCCAGTATCAGCACGACTGCCCCCAGAAGGAGCTGGACGCTGCCCTGGGCGCTGTGGTGGAGGACTGCGTCAACGCTGTGGGCGTGGATGCCAACACCGCTTCCAGAAGCCTGTTGCAGCAGGTGTCCGGCCTCACCGCCGCCACCGCCAAGAACATTGTGCTCTACCGTGAGGAAAACGGCCCCTTCACCAGCCGCAGCCAGCTGAAAAAGGTTCCCAAGCTGGGACCCAAGGCATTCCAGCAGGCCGCAGGCTTCCTGCGGGTGCCCGAGAGCAAGGAAGTTCTGGACAACACCGGCGTGCACCCCGAGTCCTACCCTGCCGCCAAGTCCCTGCTGGAGCTGCTGGGCTATGGTAAGAAGGATTCTCTCACCGACCTGCCCCAGAAGCTGGAGGCCTACGGCCTTGCAAAGGCTGCCGAAGCCTGCGGCGTGGGCGAACCCACCCTTCTGGACATTGCAAAGGAGCTGTCGAAGCCCGGTCGGGACCCCCGTGACGAGCTGCCCGCTCCCATTCTGCGCAAGGATGTTCTGGAAATGAAGGACTTGAAGCCCGGCATGGTGCTCACCGGCACCGTCCGCAACGTCATCGACTTCGGCGTGTTCGTGGATATCGGTGTCCATCAGGACGGCCTTGTCCATATTTCTGAGGTTGCAGACCACCGTCTGCGCCATCCCAGCGAGGCCGTAAAGGTGGGCGACGTAGTAAAGGTTGTGGTTCTGAGCGTTGACGAAAAACGCCAGCGGATCTCCCTTTCCATGAAGCAGGTGAAAAATTGATTTTTTGGCGCATCCATTTCGGTGGATGCGCCGATTTTCTATGGTTTTCCCCTATTTTCACCAGAGTTCTCATTTTGTAACAGTTCCGCAACTCTTGACATTTTTCGTAATTTACCGTATAATTCAGAATGATATCCACAGAATGGAGCTAGAATTATGAAGAAAATCATGCGTATCCTCCTGTCAATCCTGCTGGTGGCCCTGATTGTCGGCAGCATTGGCTGGTACCTATTTGTTTACGACCGAAACTTCACCCGGGATATGCTCTTGCAGCAGGCCCGGTTCCACGATCTCCACGGCAACTCCCGGATGTCCTCCTGGTTCTATGACATGGCCTACAGCTATTCCGGCAAGGATGAAAACGTAGCCATCGAGCTGGCGAATCAGTATAAGCGCTCCGGGAACTACACCAAGGCGGAAGTCACCCTTTCCAGTGCCATTAAGCAGGGCGGCACCGTAGAGCTCTACACCGCTCTCAGCCGGGTCTATGCCGAGCAGAACAAGCTGATGGACTCCGTGGCCCTCCTCAACAAGGTGCCGGACCCCGAGCTGAAAGCCCAGCTGGATGCTCTGCGTCCCAAGGCCCCTCAGCCCGACCGTGCCGCCGGATTCTATTCTCAGTACGTCGATGTAACCCTCAGCGCTGAGGGAACCATCTACTACACCCTGGACGGTCAGTTCCCCTCCACCGATACAGCCCCGTATACCGATCCCATTCCTCTGAATGAAGGCGAAACCATCATCCGGGCTGTCAGCGTGGATCAGAACGGTCTGGTCAGTGAGGAAGCCAAGCTCAGCTACACCGTGGGCGGTGTCATTGAAGAAGTGACACTCAGCGATCCCAGCATGGATGCCGAGGTTCGGAAGCTGCTGGGCAAGGATGCCGACGATGTTCTCTACACCAACGACCTGTGGCAGATCAAGGATTTCACCGTGCCCGAAGGCACCCAGAATCTTTCCGACCTTGCCAAGATCCCCTATATCAACAACCTCACCATTCAGGGCTATACCCTCTCGGATTTGTCCTTCCTCACCGGCTTCACCACCCTGCAGTCCCTGGACCTCACCGGATGCCGTCTGACCCCCGAAAGCCTGGAAGTGCTGGCTGGACTGCCTGCTCTGAGGCAGCTGAATCTGGCAGAAACCGGCCTTTCCACCATTGCCGGACTGGAAAATGTGCAGAACCTCACCGTTCTGAACCTGCGCAACAACACCATTCGGAATCTGGAACCCCTGAGCCACATGGTAACGCTCCAGGAGCTGAACCTCACCCACAACGCCCTCACCGACCTTTCCGCCCTGACGCCCCTGACGGAGCTGCAGAAGCTGGATGTTTCCTTCAACTCCCTGACTTCTCTGGCCCCTCTGGCAAACTGCCCCAAGCTCACTTGGCTGGATGCAGGCAACAACCAGCTGGAAAGCCTGTCCGGCGTGGAGGGTCTGTCCCTGCTCACCTACCTGGGCGCAGACTTCAATAAGCTCACCGACATTTCTCTGCTGGCCGGCAATACCGCGCTGGAGACCTTGAAGGTTGCAAACAACGAGATTTCCGATTTGTCCGCTCTGGGCAATCTGGTGAAGCTGGACAGCCTCTACTTCTCTCACAACGCAGTCACCGACCTGCCCAAATGGCCCGACGGCAGCGCACTGCGGATTATCGACGGTTCCAACAACCAGATTACCAGCATTGAGAATCTGCGCAACATGACTGAGCTTTCCAACATATATCTCGACTACAACGAGATTACCTCCATTGAGCCCATTACCGGGTGCTATCATCTGGTGCTGGTGAATGTCTACGGAAACGACATTGACGATGTATCCGCACTCACCAAGCAGGACATTATCGTAAACTACGACCCCACCTAACAGTTTTCTGAAAATCCGCCCGGCTCGGGCGGATTTTTTTAGGCCGCCGACCCTGCGCAATTCTTTTCTGCGGGGGCCGGGCGATTTTCCCCATTGGCAGACCTGCAAGATTTTACCAAATTCCAGAGAAATCTATAGATTTCCCTGCCCGGTTGTGGTATACTAACTGAAGGTCTCCGCCGACTGGCTTTTAACAAGGCATAAGTCCCCGGCTTCGGTGGAAGCCTAAGGAAATTCCCCAAAGGCTGATATTTCCTTGAACTTCTGTAAGACCATGGCAGCATAGCTGCCGATCCTAAATAGAACCAATGAGAAAGGACAATGTGTTATGACAAAGATTGACATCTACTCCGGCTTCCTGGGAGCCGGTAAGACCACCCTCATTAAGAAACTGGTCAGCGAGGCCTACAAGGGCCAGAAGCTGGTAATCATCGAGAATGAATTCGGCGAAATCGGCATCGACGGCGGCTTCCTCCAGGACTCCGGCATCGAGATCCGGGAGATGAACTCCGGCTGCATCTGCTGCAGCCTGGTGGGCGACTTCGGCAAGGCCCTCACCCAGGTCATTCACGACTATGCCCCCGACCGGATTATCATTGAGCCCTCCGGCGTCGGCAAGCTCTCCGATGTCATCGGCGCTGTGAAGAAGGTCACCAATGATGACGTGGTTCTGGGCTACACCGTGGCTGTGGTTGACGCAGGCAAGGTGAAGGTCTATATGAAGAACTTCGGTGAATTCTACAACAACCAGGTGGAGACCGCTTCCACCATCATTCTCTCCCGCACCGACGCCATTCCCCAGGCAAAGCTGGATACCGCCGTTGCCATGCTGAGAGAGCACAACGAGAAGGCAACCATCGTCACCACGCCCTGGAACGACCTCACCGGTGAGCAGATCACCAGCGCTATGGAAGGCAGCAGCAGCCTGGCTGCAGAACTGGCTCAGATGGCTCAGGAGGAGCACCACCATCATCATGACCATGATGAGGAATGCACCTGCGGCTGCCACGACCACGACCATGAGCACGAGCATGAGCATCATCATCACGACCACGACGAGGAGTGCACCTGCGGCTGCCATGACCACGACCATGAGCACGAGCATCATCATCACGATCACGACGAGGAGTGCTCCTGCGGCTGCCATGACCACGACCATGAGCATGAGCACGAGCATCATCATCACGACCACGACGAGGAGTGCTCCTGCGGCTGCCATGACCACGACCATCATCACCATCATCACGCCGACGAGGTCTTCACCTCTTGGGGCGTAGAGACCGCTAAGAAGTTTACCAAGGAGGCTGTGCAGACTGCCCTCCATGAGCTGGACTCCGAGAAGTACGGTCTGGTTCTCCGGGCTAAGGGCATCCTGCCTGCCGCTGACGGCAGCTGGATCCACTTTGACTTCGTTCCCGGCGAAGGCAACATCCGCACCGGCAGTGCGGATATCACCGGCAAGCTCTGCGTCATCGGCTCCAAGCTGGACGAGCAGGGTCTCGCTGCACTGTTTGGAGTGTAATTTATGGAGCAGATTCCTGTATATTCCTTTACCGGCTTCCTGGATTCCGGCAAGACCAAGTTCATTCAGGAGACTCTGGAGGACCCCCGGTTCAACGCCGGCGAGCGTACCTTGCTTCTGGTTTTTGAAGAGGGCGAAGAGGAATTCGACCTCTCCAAGTACCCCCACAAGAACGTGTATCCCGAGTACCTGGACGCTGAGACCGTCACCCCCGACCAGCTGGACGCCCTGCAAAAGAAGTACAAGGCCGAACGCGTGGTGGTCGAGCTCAACGGTATGCAGCAGGTGGGCGACGTGTACCAGCGGTTCCCCGAATACTGGGGCATTGCCCAGGAGGTCATGTTCGCCGACTCCACCACCTTCCTCACCTACAACGCCAATATGCGCAACCTGGTAATGGACAAGCTCATTGGCGCAGAGCTGGTGGTATTCAACCGCATGACCCCCGGTCAGGATGTGATGCCTCTGCATAAGATTGCCAGAGCCGCCAATCGGAACATCGACATTCTCTATGACTATACCGACGGCACCACCTCTTATGACACCATTGAAGATCCCCTGCCCTTTGACATCAACGCCCCCATCATCGAAATCAAGGATGAGGACTTCGCGCTGTGGTACCGGGATGTGTCCGAGGACCCCAAGAAGTACGAGGGCAAGACCGTCCGCTTCAAGGGTCAGGTGGCCATGCTCCGCCGGAACAAGAACGATATGTTCGCTCCGGGCCGGTTCGTTATGACCTGCTGTGAGGCCGACATTGAATTCTGCGGAATTCCCTGCCGTTACGAAAATCCCAAGTCCCTCACACCCCGGTCCTGGGTCATGGTGACTGCCAAGGTCAGTGCCGAAACCCACGCCCTCTATCAGGGCGATGTAGGCCCCATCCTCACCGCCATTTCCGTGGAAAAGGATGTTCCCGCTGCCCAGCCGGACGTGGCCTCTTTCTAAAATAGTTCTTTGGGGTGCTGCCAATGCAGCACCCCAAAATACTGTCTCTTTCAAAATTTCTGGTGCAAGGCCGGAAATTTTGTGCTATACTGGAGGAAAATCCGGGACAATTGCCATGATTCAGCCGGATTGTCCTATTTTCGGGCAGGAGGTAGACTATGTATCAGCCCTTAGCAGACCTGATCCGCCCTCAGTCCCTGGACGAGGTCTACGGTCAGGAGCATATTTTAGGGGAAGGTGCCATTCTTCGCCGTCTGGTGGAGTCCGGGAACATCCCCAACATGGTTTTCTACGGCCCCAGCGGCACAGGAAAAACCACCGTCGCCAACATCATTGCAAAGAAGACCAATCGCCGCCTCTATAAGCTCAACGCCACCACCGCTTCTACGGCGGACATTAAGGAAATCGTGTCCCAGCTGGACACCTTTCTGGCACCGGAAGGCGTGCTCCTCTATCTGGACGAGATTCAGTCTTTTAATAAAAAACAGCAGCAGTCCCTGCTGGAATACATCGAAAACGGCAAGATCACCCTGATTGCCTCCACCACAGAGAATCCCTATTTCTATGTGTTCAACGCCATTCTCAGCCGTTCCACGGTGTTTGAGTTCAAGCAGATTTCCGCCGCCGCTGCCCTCCAGGCAATCAAGCGGGCGGTGGCCTGCATGGAAGAGCGGACGGCCCTCAAGGCTCTGCCGGAGGAAGGGGCGCTGGAATACATCGCCGGAGCCTGCGGCGGAGATCTCCGAAAGGCCCTCAACGCGGTTGAGGTTCTGTTTTCTGCCGGACGGCCCCAGGGAGATCAGCTGGTGCTTACCCTGGAAGATGTGAAGGCCGTCACTCAGAAAAGCGCCCTGCGGGCGGACCGGGACGGAGACAACTATTATGATCTTCTGTCGGCACTGCAAAAGTCCATCCGGGGTTCCGACCCCGATGCCGCCGTCCACTATCTGGCACGGCTGTTGGAGGCAGGGCAGATTCAGTCCGCCTGCCGCCGTCTCATGGTCATTGCCGCCGAGGATGTGGGCCTGGCCTTCCCCCAGATTCTGCCCATTGTAAAGTCCTGCGTGGACATGGCCCTGATGCTGGGTATGCCGGAAGCCCGGATTCCCCTGGGGGATGCGGCAGTGCTCATGGCAACCAGCCCCAAGTCCAACTCTGCCTATAAGGCCATGAACGCCGCCATGGCAGATATCCGCAAGGGCAAGGCCGGAGACTTCCCCCGGCATCTGCAAAACGTCCACGCCGACAGCTACACCATGGAGCGGGAGCAGGGCTATCTCTATCCCCACGATTATCCCAACCACTGGGTGGCCCAGCAGTACCTCCCCGACGGTCTGGTGGGGAAAACCTACTACGAATACGGGCCGAATAAGATGGAGCAGGCTGCCAAGCAGTATTGGGACAAGATCAAGCACAGCTGAGAAATAGGAGTGCGCTATGGATATTCAGGTAAAAGACATTCTGGTTATGAAAAAGGCCCATCCCTGCGGGGAAAAGCGCTGGCTGGTTCTGCGCACCGGCGCAGATTTCCGTCTGCGCTGCCTGGGCTGTGGGCACGAAATGATGGTTCCCCGGTTTAAGGCGGAGAAGAATATCCGCTCTGTAGAACGCCCCGGTGCCCAGGAATCCGTCAAGGACTAAGGCGCTGAATCGGTTCTATCCCATCTTTGCCCTCTCTGCCAGGCTTTTTTGACACGCTGTATTCCCCTGCCGCTTTTGCGGCAGGGGAATTTTATCTTCCCGCCGGGAATCCCATCGTGGTCTGGAAAAACTTGCGTGGAACCGCCCCATCGGTTGCGACCATCTTCTTGCCCCTGTGGCGGTATACTAAAGCCACAGGAGGTGAGTACGTGGAAATCTATCTGGATCTTGTGGTAATTCTGAACTTCTTTGTGGATTTTCTTCTGCTTTTAGGGACAAACCGTCTGGCGGGTTCCACCTCTCCCTGGGGAAGGCTTCTGGGGGCCTCGGCTCTGGGAGCCCTGTACAGCGGGGTGTGTCTCATCCCCCGGCTGGGATTTCTGGGCAATCCCCTGTGGCGGGTGGTCTGCCTGGGGGCTATGGCACTGATTGCCTTTGGCAGAAATCCAAGTGCTCTGCGCCGGGGGGCCGTGTTCACCCTGCTCAGTATGGCCCTGGGCGGTCTGGCTATGGGTTTTCACCAGGCTAACTTCCCCGTTCTCATTCTGGAAGCGGTGCTGCTGTGGCTTCTCTGCCGGACCGCCTTCGGGGGGAACATCGGCGGGCAGAGTTATGTCCCCCTGGTGCTCTCCCGGGACGGGAACCGGGTGGCACTCACCGCTCTGGTGGACACCGGGAACCACCTGCAGGACCCCATCACCGGGGAATCCGTCATGGTAATCTCCCCGGACAGCGCCGGAAAGCTCACCGGGCTGACCCCGGACCAGCTGGCCCACCCCATGCAGACCATGGCCCAGCACCCCATTCCGGGGCTGCGGCTGATCCCCTACCGGGCCGTGGGGTGTCCCGGCGGGATGCTGCTGGCCCTGCGGTTTCAGAATGTACAGATTGGAAATCAGGTAAAGGACGCATTGGTGGCCTTCGCCCCGGAAGGGCTGGGTCAAAATGCGATGTATCAAGCACTGACAGGAGGGGCAATATGAAACTCACAGCGATTTTACGATTTTTAGGCCTGCTTCCCGACACCGGGATTTATTACATAGGGGGCAGCGATGTGCTCCCCGCCCCCCTCAAGGGGCCCCAGGAGCAGGAGGCACTGGAAGCCCTTTCCCAAGGGGACGAGACTGCCAAGCAGACCCTCATTGAGCACAATCTCCGGCTGGTGGTCTTCATTGCGAAACGGTTTGAGAACACCGGGGTGAATTTGGAGGACCTTATCTCCATCGGCACCATCGGCCTTATCAAGGCCATCAGCACCTACCGTCTGGACCGGAACATCAAGCTGGCAACCTATGCTTCCCGGTGCATTGAAAACGAGATTCTCATGCACATCCGCAAGATCTCCGGGCAGAAGGTCGAAGTATCTCTGGACGAGCCTATCAACATGGACGGCGACGGCAACGAACTGCGGCTTTCCGACATTCTGGGCACCGACGAAGACATGATTTTAAAGCCTTTGGAGGAAGATACCGACCGCCGGGTACTGCGGGAGTCGCTGGAAATCTTAAACGACCGGGAGCGGGAAATCGTCGCACTGCGCTTTGGTCTGGACGGGCGGCGGGAGCTGACCCAAAAGGAGGTTGCCCAGAAAATGGGAATTTCCCAATCCTACATTTCCAGACTTGAAAAGCGGATTTTACTCCGATTGCGCAAAGAATTCCTGCGCCAAACCACCTGCGCTTAAAAAGGGCTTGAATTCAGATTATCAGTATGATATAATCGATATAGAATTATATCGATATTTCCCAGCAAATAAGCGTATGAGGTTTCTATGGAAAAGAAAAAAGTTTCACAATCTGTTCTAAAACGTCTGCCCGGCTATCTGGTATACTTAAAAAATATGCCTGAGGACGCCCCGGACCATATTTCTGCCACGGCTCTGGCCGGAGCACTGGGCATGGGTGAGGTCCAGGTCCGAAAGGATCTCGCCATTGTTTCCGACGGCGGTCGGCCCAAGATCGGCTATATGCGGGAATCGCTGATTGAGGACATTGAGCAGTTTTTAGGTTATGACAACACCACCGACGCCGTGCTCATCGGTGCCGGTAAGCTGGGCCAGGCCCTGATGGGCTATGTCGGCTTCGACGAATACGGCCTTAACATTGTGGCGGCCTTTGATGCCAACCCCGGCAGCGGTAAAACCGACGAGGGCAAGCCCATCTATGATGTGTCCAAGCTCAGCAACTTCTGCCGCAGCCACAAAATTCTCATGGGCATCATCACCGTGCCCGCAGAACACGCCCAGCAGGTCTGTGACCAGCTGATTGCCGGCGGTGTCAAGGCCATTTGGAATTTTGCCCCCACCCATCTGGAAGTGCCGGACCACATTCTGGTACAGAACGAGAATATGGCAACCTCTCTTGCCGTGCTCTCTGTCCACCTCCGTGCCCAGATTAAGGAAAACCAGATCAAGGACAAGAAGTAAAATAGAATATACGGTCTGTCGGAAGGCTCCGGCAGACCGTTTTCTGTGCAAAAAATCATAATTTATCCAAAAAGAGAAAGGAAAACCATATGGAACTGATTACAAAGATTACCGAAATCATCCAGGAGGCAGGCGATATTGTTCTGTCCGCAAAGGATGTACTGAGCTGCACCCACCAGAAGACCTCCGCTGCCGACCTGGTCACCGCCTACGATGTGAAGGTGGAGAATTTCCTCAAGGAAAAGCTTCTGGCTCTGGTGCCCGATGCCATTTTCTTCGGTGAAGAGGAACAGGAACGTCAGGACCCCACCAAGGGCTGGGCGTTCATTGTGGACCCCATCGACGGCACTGCAAACTTCGTCCGGGATCTGGGCCAGAGCGCAATCTCCATTGCCCTGCTGAAGGACGGTCAGCCGGAGTACGCCGTGGTGCTGGACCCCTACCGCAAGAATCTGTATACCGCAAAGCGGGGCTGCGGCGCTTTTGTAAACGGTCAGCCCATCCATGTATCGGAGCGTCCCCTGAGCCAGGGTATCTTCGGCATGGGCACTGCCCCCTATAACAAGGATCTCCACGCCAGAACGCTGGAAATCACCCGCCGTCTCTTCGACCGCAGCTGTGACTTCCGCCGGATGGGCGCTGCAGTGCTGGATCTGTGCGCCGTCGCCAGCGGCAGACTGGACGCTTTCTTTGAGTGCGAGCTGTCCCCCTGGGACTATGCCGCAGGAAGCCTGCTGATTACCGAGGCCGGCGGCACCATCTCCACCCTGGAGGGTGCCCCCCTGCCCTACTCTCACAAGTGCACCATCTGGGCATCCAACGCCGTAAACGCCGGCATCCGTGAGGAAATCCAGGACTGAGGATTCCTTCGACGCTTTTCCCTTGAATGTGACAGGGGAATTTCAGTATGCTTTTGTCAGGCAGAGAGGATTTCCCCAGTCTGCGACCATCTGCTCAGTGCCGCCCCGGCTCTCCCCCGGGACGGCACTATTCGTTGTTTAGATTTTAAGCAAAGGTTCCCCGACAGATTTTTCTGCCGGGGACATTGTTTTATAGAATTGGAATCAGAAGCATCTGGCCCGGGGCCGGGTCTTCCTGCAAGTGGTTTGCACTGCGGATAGCGCCTACGGTGGAGCCGGTGGCCTTGGCAATCTCCCAGAGGTCCCGCTCCCCTGCCCGGCGAAGGATGAGAGAGGGGCGGTTCTCATCCGGCTCTCTGGCTTCTCCCAGACTGAGGCCCTTCACCATAGGAAGCCCGGCGGCTGCGGTAGCGGTGAGCTGCAAGGGAAGATCGGTACGCACCTTCATATCCCCGCCGCCCATGAGAATCTGGGGCTCTCCCGGGGAAAGGGGCAAGGCTGTAATCCGGGTATTGGCATCCGCCGGAAGGTTCATTTCTCCCTCCCAATGGGACACGACCGCCTGGATTTCTTCATTCGGCCCATAATAGAGAATCTGGAAGGTGCCGGACAGGGTCTCCCCCACCCCGTTTTCCAGCGTCCGCTGCCGGGGAAAGTCCGGCAGGAACACCACATCTACAGCGGTCTCCCCCTGGGCCGCTACAGTCTGCTCTGCGGGAACCGTCTCCCGGCGGTGTTCCAACACACCGGGAAGTTCCAAGGTGTCCTCCTCTGCGGTGATATCCCGGCTGGGGCTGTAGGCATCCTCCACAAGCTCCAATACCTCCAGGTCCTCCACCAGGTACTGGCCCACCATGCCGCACTTCAGGTGCAGATGGGTGCCGTCCACCGCTTCCAGCTCCAGAGCCGTCACTGCCCCGCCTACACTGGCCTCTGCATCGGCGCTATGGCTCTGGCTCAGCTCCGCATACTGGGAAATGGGCAGAGAAAAGTCCCAGCTATGGAAGCGGCACTCGCTGTCCTGATACAGAACATGGAGCTTGCCGCATCCCCGGAACACCACCTTGTCCGCCATGACCCGCTGCTCCTGGATTTCCGGCTCCATGGTATAGTACACCAGCTTTTCCATGGGCGGCAGGGTGCCGGGCAGGGTCAGCTCCTCATCCATGGAGAAGGTCTTCTCCCCCGCCTCCTTGGGAAGCCGCATGGGGTAGCGGACCTTTTTGAGCTCCACATCCTCCGGGTCATTCTCCGGGGTATAGATTACCGCTTCCCGGGGCACGAAGGCCTCCACCATTGCACCGATTCCCGCCCGGACCATGATTTTCCGGGCAGACACCGAACGGGCATCCACAAACCGGGTGAGGCACTGAATCCGCAGATTGCCTTCCGGCCCGGTCTGGGGCAGGTCCCACTGGATTCCGAAGGGAATCCACCCCTCCACCCACCGGGGCTGGGTTCCGTCCTCCGGGGCATAGAGCACCCAGACCATCACGCCGGCGGAAAGGCTTACGCTGTCCGCCGTCCACTCCTTGCTTCTCTGGACCACCTGGCCCCAGCCGCAGAGCACCCTGCCGATATCCGGCATACCATCGGACAGACGGATCTCCTGGGCCTGTTCCAGGCTGCGAACCTCTCCCAACACCCTGGTGAGGCAGGGACAGACTGATTCCTTAAATTGTAGCTCCAAACCGGATCACTCCTTCTTCTATGCTGCTATCACATTGTATTCCCCTGGGGACAAGTTTATGACTGCTATTTTTGCCGCAGGATCACAAAGCCCAACCCAATGAGGGACAGCGAACAGCAGGCACACCAAAACCAGGAGCCCAGGCAGAAGCCCATAAGGATTCCCACTCCCAGGCACATCATACAGCATCCCAACGCACAATTCCTTCGGCACATAAAAA
>JAHHRT010000036.1 GCA_020025615.1 Oscillospiraceae bacterium
GCCCCTACTTTTGTTAAGAGCAGGCGGAATCCGGCACTTGAGTCGGCACTCTGGCAGGGAGCTTCTGAATGATGCCGATGAGCTGCCCGGAGATAATCACCGTGAGCAGGGAATAGGCAATCCGTCTCAGAGGAATGTAGCTGAGGGAAAGTGCCAGAACAATCAGGTCACTGGTCAGGTAGATGCGCTGAATCTCTATGTGGGTCAGGGCGGAAAGGCTCATGGCAAGGGCATCGTCTCCGCTGGTGGCTCCGCCGGCCCGGACGCACAGACCTGCGCCGATACCGATGAACAGGGCACCCACAATGGAGGCCAGCAGGGGCATTTCAGCGATTTCAGGCCAGAGAGGCGGGAATAGCTCGCAGATACCGTAGCTCACAGAGAAGCCCAGGGAGGCGATGATGGAATAGCCGATAAAATCCTTTCCCAGGGTCTTCCAGCCCAGAAGGAAGCAGGCGGCGTTCATCACAAAGCCGGAGACGGCAGGGGAGATGTGGAGCCAGTGGTCCAGCAGAAGGGTAGCACCCAGCACGCCGCCCTCGGTAACGCCGGAGAGGGCGTGGATGTTATACATACCGAAGGCCTGAAAGGCAGCACTGAGAAATGCAATGATACAGTTGACAGGTTTAAGCTTGGGAAGTTTTTGAAGCATTTAAGAAACGAACTCCTATCTATTTACATAAATAATCCGGCGTTTTGGTTCTAATCCGGCGGAATCGACACAATCGACCCGAAAAAGCGCATAAAGGTCCTGGGCCCGCTGCTCGATTTCCCAGTAGGAATGGCAGACGGCTTCTCCTGCGTGGAGAAGGGGGGCGCGGCCTTTGACCTCCTTCAAAATGGCACGGCCCTTGTGATTAAAGGCCAGCACGCGGGTGTAGGGTGGCGGCTGCTCCATATCCTGATGGGTGAGCCCCAGGGCAGCGCACATCGCCATCCGGTCCAGACGGGTCCGGGTGTAGCGCTTGGATTTTACTGCCACCAAAATATTCTCTAAGGAATTGCGCTGACGGCAGGCGTGCATGAATTTTCGCCACAGTCCCTCGGAGCCGAAGGGCAGTGCCTGAAATTCTTCTTCGGTCATGGTGCGAAGGCGGCTGAGCACGGCCCGCTCTCCCGCAGCCAGGCTGTGCAGGGGTGCGTCCCGGAACGCGGCCCGGGCCTCCTGGGGGACGTATTCCAGCCAGGATTCTCCGTTTAGCATCCGTCTGCGCAGGGCGGTGGCGGAGGGATTTTCCGCATCCGCCTGGGTGGCGTGGTAGCTTCCGGGGCGGTGGATGGGGTAGGGGACCAGGTGGGAGCCCTGGCTTAAAATAGCCTTGCAGTATTCAACCCCCAGAATGTCATTGGGCTGGCTCACCAGGGCATCGGAAAGCCCCATATTGGCAAGGGCCTGCTGCCGGGCGGCAGGGAAGGAAAGCCCCCGGTCCAGCCCCTCCCGGAGAAAGCCGGAGAAGCGGGGGGAGAGCAGCGCCTGGGCGGTGCCCATGAGGGAATCCCGGTCCCCGGTTTCCGCGCCGAAACAGAGCCCATCGCAGATGGGGGACAGAATCCGGACCCCGCCTGCGGCAAACCCCTCTGCGGAGGAGAGGGAAACGGTAAGGGGAAGCTCCAGCACCAGGTCTGCGCCGGAAAGAACAGCGGCCTCTGCCCGGACAGACTTGTCCAAAACAGCGGGCTGTCCCCGCTGGACATAGTTCCCGCTCATCAGACAGACAATGCCGCAGTCCGGCCCAAATTCCCGGCGAACGGCTTGCAGCTGCTTCTGATGCCCCAGATGCAGGGGGTTATATTCGCAGATAATCCCGATGTTCATCGCTTTCCCTCCAATCTTTTTACAAAATTTTGAATTCAGGTATTGAGAAATAGGAAAAAATACACTATAATACCTTTAGCTATGGCTATCATATCACAGGTTTCCCAAAAAGAAAATGATTATATTTATTTAGGAGGCATTTTGTAATGAATGTTTTAGTGATCAACGCCGGCAGCTCTTCCCTCAAGTATCAGCTGATGAACCCTGAGACCGGCGATGTTTCCGCAAAGGGTCTGTGCGAGCGTATCGGCATTGATGGCCGTCTGACCCATAAGGTCGGCGGCAATAAGGTCGTGAAGGACATCCCCATGCCCTCTCATTCCGAGGCTATCCAGGCTGTCCTGTCCATCCTGGTTGATCCTGTTGACGGTGTGATTAAGTCCACCGACGAAATCGATGCTGTTGGTCACCGTGTTGTCCACGGCGGCGAGAAGTTTGCAGATTCCTGCCTGATCGACGATTCCGTCATCAAGGCCATCGAGGACTGCATCCCCCTGGGCCCCCTCCACAATCCTGCTAACCTGCTGGGCATCCGCGCCTGCCAGTCCATCATGCCCAACACCCCCCAGGTTGCTGTGTTCGACACCGCATTCCATATGACCATGCCCGCTAAGGCTTATCGTTACGCGATCCCCACCGAGTACTATAAGAACGACTCCATCCGCCGCTACGGCTTCCACGGCACCTCCCACAAGTATGTGGCTCTGCGTACCGCTGAGCTGATCGGCAAGAAGGAGTTCAAGATGGTGAACTGCCACCTGGGCAACGGCTCCTCCATGGCTGCCATCAAGAACGGCAAGGTTCAGGATACTTCCATGGGCCTGTCTCCTCTGGCCGGTGTGCCTATGGGCACCCGCTCCGGCGATATCGACGCCTGCGTTGTGCAGTTCATCTGCAACAAGTACAATATGTCCGTTGACGAGTGCCTCACCATGCTGAACAAGAAGTCCGGCGTTTTGGGCCTCTCCGGCGTTTCCTCCGACTTCCGTGATCTGGAAGACGGCGCCCAGAAGGGCAATGCAGACTGCCAGCTGGCTCTGGATAAGTTCTGCTACGAGACCGCTAAGTATGTCGGCGCTTACGCTGCTGCCCTCAACGGCATTGACGTGCTGACCTTCACCGCCGGTGTCGGTGAGAACGGCTCCTATGTCCGTCAGGAAGTCTGCAACTACCTGGGCTTCATGGGCGTGAAGATCGACGCTGAGAAGAACAAGGTCCGCGGCGAGGAAATGAAGATTTCCACCGACGACTCCAAGGTCGAGGTTTGGGTGGTTCCCACCAACGAGGAACTGATGATCGCTAAGGACACCGTTGCTCTTGTGAACGCTGCTAAGTAATATTTCCTCAAAAAAGCCGTCGCTATTGCGGCGGCTTTTTGTAAATGCGGTAAACTATAAAAATAGAGGAGAAACCTTATGGAAAATGTCTGTCAGCGCTTTCTGCGCTATGTTAGTTTTGACACCCAATCTGACGAAAACAGCGAAACCTGCCCCTCTACGGATAAGCAGAAGGCCCTGGGAAAGGCCCTGGTAGAGGAAATGCAGGCTATGGGGATTCAGGATGCCTACATGGATGAGGACGGCTACGTCTACGGCACAGTCCCCGGCGACAAGGACCTGCCTGTCATCGGCCTCATTGCCCACATGGATACCTCTCCCGACAGCTCCGGCGCCGATATCAAGGCCAAGGTAGTGGAGTACAACGGGGGAGACCTGTGCCTGAACCCTGCCAAGAATATCTGGCTGCGGGAAGGTGACTATCCTTCTCTCACCGCCAACCGGGGCAAGCGGCTCATTGTCACCGACGGCACCACGCTGCTGGGTGCGGACGATAAGGCCGGCATTGCAGAGATTCTGACCGCTGCACAGCGGCTGCTGGAGGAGGGCGGCAGACACGCCACTCTGAAAATCGGCTTCACCCCCGACGAGGAGATCGGACGGGGCGCAGACCGCTTTAACCTCTCCGGCTTCGGTGCCGACTATGCCTATACCGCCGACGGCGGCACCCTGGGCGAAATCGAGTACGAGAACTTTAACGCCGCCAGCGCAAAGGTCTGCTTCCGCGGCCTCAACATTCACCCCGGCTCCGCAAAGGACAAGATGGTGAATTCTCAGCTCATTGCCATGGAGTTCCAGGGGATGCTGCCCATCCACCAGCGTCCCGAGGCCACCGAGGGCTATGAGGGCTTTATCATGCTTATGAGCATGGAGGGCGAGGTGGAACATTCTACCCTGACCTACATCATCCGGGACCACGACATGGAGAAATTCCAGCAGAAGAAGGCCATCATGGAGGATGCTGCCGAGTTCCTGAACCACAAGTACGGCGACGGCACCGTGGAGCTCACCATCCGGGACAGCTACTTCAACATGAAGAAGTGCATCGAGCCCTGTATGTATGTGGTGGAGCGGGCCAAGAAGGCCATGGTGAAGGCTGGCATGAACCCCAGAGAGGTTCCCATCCGCGGCGGCACGGACGGCGCACGGCTGAGCTACGAGGGCCTGCCCTGTCCCAATCTGTGCACCGGCGGCGAGAACTACCACGGCCGCTTTGAGTATATCCCTGTGGAGGATATGCAGATGTGCGCCGATATGCTCTATGAAATTCTCCGGGACCCCAGCTGAATTCTGCGGTGACCTGAAAAAGTTGCGCACCCAGGATCCCAATAGAGATTTCTAACAATCAGCTGAATCCGTTACCCGCAGAAATCAGGATGAGCTTCTGATTTCTGCGGGTATTTTTTGCCTTTGGCAGCGGGTATTTTCAGAAAAGAAGGATGGGGCTTTTTGCCGGATGCCCGAAATTTGCAGCTTTCACTTGCTTTTTAGGACAGAAGCAGGTAGTATAGAATATATCGATCAAGTGTGCGCCGACTGGGCCTCTGCGCACGATACAGGGGGAGAATACCATGAAGCCTTATGACTATCTCATTGTGGGCGCAGGCCTCTACGGTGCTGTGTTTGCCCAGATGCTCACCCAGCAGGGAAAAAAGTGTCTGGTGGTGGAGAAGCGTTCTCATATTGGCGGCAACGTCTACACCGAGAAGATTGAGGACATCCATGTCCATATGTACGGTGCTCATATCTTCCACACCAACGACAGAAAGGTCTGGCAGTATGTCAACCGCTTTGCGGAGTTCAACCGCTTTACCAACAGCCCGGTGGCAAACTACCACGGGGAGCTTTACAGCCTGCCCTTTAATATGTACACCTTCAATCGGATGTGGGGCGTGACCACCCCCCAGGAGGCAGAGGAAAAGATTCGCCAGCAGCGGGAAGCCGCCGGAATCACGGAGCCGAAAAACCTGGAAGAACAGGCTATCAGCCTGGTGGGCACGGACATCTATGAAAAGCTTGTGAAGGGCTATACCGAGAAGCAGTGGGGCCGTCCCTGTACGGAGCTGCCAAGCTTTATTATCAAGCGTCTGCCGGTGCGGCTGACCTTCGACAATAATTACTTTAACGCCCTCTACCAGGGAATTCCCATGGGCGGCTACACCAAGATGGTGGCGGCTATGCTGGATGGGGTAGAGGTGCGCTTAAACACCGACTACCTGGAAAACAAGCAGGAACTGGATGCCCTTGCCCAGACCGTTGTGTATACCGGCCCTATTGATGCCTATTTCCAGTACCGTCTGGGAAATCTCCAGTACCGCAGTGTGCGCTTTGAAAATGAGGTGCTGGATATGCCCAACTTCCAGGGCAATGCGGCGGTGAACTACACCGACCGGGAGACCCCCTGGACCCGGATCATTGAGCACAAGTGGTTTGAGTTCGGCACCCAGCCCAAGACCGTCATCAGCCGGGAGTATTCCAGCGAGTGGAAGCCCGGGGAGGAACCCTACTATCCCGTGAATGATGAGAAGAACAGTGCGCTCTATGCCCAGTATAAGGCCCTGGCAGACCGGGAGGAACATGTGATTTTCGGCGGCCGCCTGGGAGAATATCGCTACTATGACATGGACCAAGTGATTCTCAGTGCAATGAATCGGGCAGAAGCGGAACTTTCGAAAGCATAACCTAATATCATCAAAAAACCGCCGACGGTACAGTCCGTCGGCGGTTTTTGATGTTCAGTTCAAGCTTCGAAGTCTTCCTCGTCAGCGACGGGCTCACCCTCAGCGGGGGTAACCACGTTTTCCTCCTGGTTCTCTTCCACAGGAGCTTCTTCGGTCTCTTCCTGAGCCTTCTCAGCAGGAGCGTTCTCAGCTTCCTCGTCGAAGTCTTCGGCAGGGGTGAACTCAATGATGTCGCAGCTGTGGCAGGGAACCTTCGCCATCAGCTTCTTGGCCCAAGCGACAATCTTGTCGCCGTAGGCAGCGAGAACCACCACAACGCCTGCGACGGCAGCCAGGGCGGTGAGAACCTTCAGAACAGTTTCAAAGGGTTTCATAGCATAACCTCCAATTTGTGTTTCCTTAAACATAACCAGTATAACCCAATTTTGAGAAAAAAGCAATGCAAATTTCTAAATATCCGATGCTCACACGTATCCGTACATACCCCGGACACTGATTTCTCCAGAACTGACGGTTTCCACCTGACCGGGGGCAAATTCCACCAGAAGTCCGCCGTCCTGGTCAATATCCAGAGCTTTTCCGTGGCGGATTTCCTCGCCCCGCACCAGGGAGACTTCCGTTCCCAGGGTGATGCAGTCCCGGCGGTAACGCCGGAGCATGGCATCCTTGTCGGTGAGCAGGGTGCCGCTCATGGTATGCAGGGCTTTCATCATGGCAGCAGCCAGCCGGGCAGGGGAGACGGGGTGCCCTGCAATCATGGAAAGGGAACCGGCCATGTCCCGCAGCTCCGGGGGGAAGTCCTCCGGGGTTTGCAGACAGTTGATGCCCACACCGATGATGACGTAGTCCAGGCGGCTTCCGTCCAGTCCCAGTTCTGTGAGAATACCGCCCAGCTTCCGCTTTCCGTAGACCAGGTCGTTGGTCCACTTAATCCCGGGGCGGAACCCGGCGGCTTCCTCCACAGCAGTGACCATGGCATCTGCCACGGCACAGGTCAGGTGCATCAGCTGGTCCGGGGCGCAGTCAGGCCGCAGCAGCATACTGAGATAAACCCCGGTCCCGGCGGGGGAGTGAAAGCTCCGGCCCAGACGGCCCCGGCCTCCGGTCTGCGTTCCGGCAAGGAGAACAGTGCCCTGGGGGGCGCCCTCTGCGGCCCAGGTTTTCAGCTGGTCATTGGTGGAACCGATGGTGGAAACATAGTGAAAATGTTCTTTCCAGGGGTAGCTATTGGGCAATAGGCCCAGAATTTCTTCTTCCATAATGCTTACCCCCTCAGGGCGGAAATCATGGCCCGAATGTGGGCGGGGGTGGTTCCGCAGCAGCCGCCCAGAAGGTCTGCACCGTTGTCAGCACACTTCACCATCAGTTCTGCAAATTCCGCTTCCGTCATTGCGTATTGGGCCACGCCGTTTTCGTCGATGGTGGGCAGGCCAGCATTGGGCTTGCAAATCAGGGGAACGCTGATTTCCTGTTTCAGCCGGGTTACCAGATAGGGGGTCATCATGTCTCCGGTGACGCAGTTAAAGCCCACGGCGGCAGCTCCGGCTTCTTCCAGAGACTTGAGCACCTTCACCCCATCGGGGCCGGAAAACAGGGTGCCGTCAGGCTGCATGGTAAAGGTGAACATCACGGCTCCGGCGTTTTCCAGCTGGGCGGCGGCAAAAATAGCCTCAGCCTCCTGCTCATACATGAGGGTTTCTGCAATGAGAAGGTCTGCACCGCCGTCCATAAGACCGTGAATCTGGCGGCGGTAATTTTCAACCAGCAAATCAAAGTTCTCAGGGTTCCAGCTGTCACAGAAGGCTGCAAGGGTGGTGAGGTCTCCGGCGATGAGACAGCCGGGGGCGGCGGACCGGGACAGGGCCACCAGCTGTGCATTGATGGCTTCGGTCTGACGCTCCAGGACGATGGCCTTCAGGGCAATGGGCTGGCCCTGGAAGGTGGGAGCGTAGAGAATCTGGGAGCCGGCTTCTGCATAGCCTCTCTGGAGGCTTACCAGCACCTCCGGGTGACAGAGCACCCACTCCTCGGTGGAGCAGCCCTTGGGCATTCCGGCGGCCCGGAGATTGGAGCCGGTGGCACCGTCCAGAAACCGCAGACCGCCGGCGATTTTTTCACGAAATTGTTCGTTTGTCAGCATATTTGTCACCTCATTGGAGAATCGGCGGGGGTGCGGAAGTGCCGCCGCAAAATTTGGAATTATTATAGCGCAGATAGGGAAAGATTGCAACAGAGATTGACCTGGGGCGGAAAATCTGTTACCATAAATGATAATCCCAAAAAAAGGAGTAAAAATGATGAAGAAAACTGTCCTGCGGGAATATGCCCGCTTGATTGTCCGCTGCGGCGTGAATGTTCAGAAGGGCCAGGATGTTCTGGTCTATGCCGACCTGGACCAGCCTGAGTTCGTTCAGATGGTGGTGGAGGAGGCCTACAAGGCCAAGGCCAGACAGGTTACCGTTGAGTGGGAGTATCAGCCCCTCACCAAGATTCACTCCCGCTATCAGACTGTGAAGACCCTGGGCGAGGTGCCTAAGTGGGTGGAGGAGCGTCAGGCTTATTTCTGCGACACCATGCCCGCCCGGATTCACCTGGTCTCTGAGGACCCTGACGGCCTGAAGGGTGCCAACATGGAGAAGCTCGCCAAGGGCCGCCAGATGCGTTACCCCATTCTGAAACCCTATGTTGACCGTCGTGAGGGCAGCCAGCAGTGGTGCATTGCCGCTGTCCCCGGTGCCGCCTGGGCCAAGAAGGTGTTCCCCGGTATGCGTACCAGCACCGCCATCGAGAAGCTGTGGGAAGCCATTCTCTTCTGCTCTCGGGTGGATGAGGACCCCATGGCAGCCTGGGAAAAGCACAACGCCGATCTCCATGCCCGCTGCGATTACCTTAACAGCCTGCACATCCGCAAGCTCCATTATACCGCCGACAACGGCACCGACTTCACCGTGGGCATGATTCCCCAGGCACGTTTCTGCGCCGGTGCGGAAAAGAGCAAGCTGGGCGTGGTCTACAACCCCAACATCCCCTCGGAGGAGTGCTTCATCAGCCCCAAGCGCGGTGAGGCCGAGGGCATTGTGTATTCCACCAAGCCCCTGTGCTACGAGTGCCAGGTCATTGACCACTTCTCCATCCGCTTCCACGAGGGCAAGGCTGTGGAGGTCCACGCCGAGCAGGGCGAGGAGCTGCTGAAAACCATGATCTCCATGGACGAGGGTGCAGCTTACCTGGGCGAGTGCGCCCTGGTGCCCCAGAAGAGCCCCATTTCTGAGAGCGGCCTGCTGTTCTACAACACCCTCTTTGACGAGAATGCCGCCTGCCACCTGGCACTGGGCATGGGCTTTGTGGATACCATCGAGGATTACCACAACAAGACTCTGGAGGAGTGCCGTGAGCTGGGCATCAACGATTCCATGAATCACGAGGACTTTATGATCGGCTGTGACAGCATGAACATCGATGCCCTCTGTGAGGACGGCAAGGTGGTTCCCATCTTCCGCAACGGCAACTGGGCATTCTGATTAAAAATTTTTTCTGCCGGGACCCGGCTGCGGCGTGTGCACCGTTCCTGTTTTCGCCCTTTGACGGGCGGGAACCCTGGCAGAATCTGGAAAATTCAGCCGGATTTTCCGGGTTTCAAAAATAAAAACAGGAATTTGAAGAAAAAATAAAAAAAGGGCTTGCAATCCTGACGTTCCTATGATACAATAGCCGGGCGATTGAAGATTGCTAGGGCGCTTGCGCCCTTTACCTAATATGAAAGAGGTGAACGAAATGAAGGAAGGTATCCATCCCAATTACGAACAGACCACGATCCGTTGCGCTTGCGGTAATGTCTTTACCACTGGCTCTACCAAGAAGGATATTCGTGTTGAAATCTGCTCCAAGTGCCACCCTTTCTATACCGGCAAGCAGAAGCTGGTTGACACCGGTGGACGTGTTGATCGGTTCAACAAGCGTTTTGGCCTGAAGTAAGATCAAAAAGCGAGTGCCCGCACTACGGTTTCGTGGTGCGGGCATTTTTTCGTTTTCCCAGGGAATTTACAGAAATTACATTGTTCTGCCCCTGGCGCTATGCTATAATAAAGTAAGATGTGTCATTTCGGGCGGTCTGCCGGTCAGACCGTGCCTTTTAGAATCGTTGCCCGTCCCAGGGCCGCAGTGAGGAAGAGTATATGGAAGAAACAATGGAAAAGCACGTGCAGGAGCGGGCGGTCCTGGTGGGCCTGAACGCAGACTGCTTTACAAAGGAACAGACCGCCACGGAGGAAACCATGGAGGAGCTGGAAGCCCTGCTGGAAACCGCAGGCGGCTTCTGCACCGCAAAGGTGATCCAGAACCGGCACACCCCGGATTCCCACAGCTTTATCGGCGAGGGCAAGGCCCAGGAGGTTCGGATGCTGGCAGAGGCTACGGCGTCTACCATGGTTATTTTTGACAACGAGCTGTCCCCCGGAAACATCCGGGCGTTGGAAGAGATCATTGGCGTCACGGTGCTGGACCGCAGTGCTCTGATTCTGGATATCTTCGCCCAGCGGGCCAAGACCAGAGAGGGCCGGCTTCAAGTTGAGCTGGCCCAGTACCAGTATCTGCTGCCCCGGCTTTCCGGCATGGGCCACAGCCTCAGCCGTCAGGGCGGCGGCATCGGCACCCGGGGCCCCGGCGAAAGCAAGCTGGAATCGGACCGCCGCCACATCCGGGAGCGAATCAACCGCCTCCAGGAGGAGCTGGAACAGGTTCGGAAGGTCCGCGGCGTTCAGCGGGAACGGCGGATGAAAAATTCCGTGCCGGTGGTTGCCATCGTGGGTTACACCAATGCAGGCAAATCCACTCTGCTCAATCAGCTGACCGGGGCAGATATCCCCGCCAATAACCGCCTGTTTGATACCCTGGACACCACCTCCCGGCAGCTTACGGTGTCCGATCACCTGGACGTGATTCTCAGCGATACTGTCGGCTTTATCGCAAAGCTGCCCCACCATCTCATCAACGCCTTCCGTGCTACTTTGGAAGAGCTGGAGTACGCAGACCTGCTGCTTCATGTGATCGATGCTTCCGACCCCAACCGGGAAGAGCACATCGCCGTGGTGGATAAGCTCATCGGCAAGCTGGCAAAGCCCGGCACGCCGGTACTGCGCTGCTACAACAAGGCGGATTTGGTAAGTCGTGAGGATGTCCCGGTCGGGGAGGACGTGGTGGCGATCTCCGCCAAGCGGGGTGTGGGCATGGACGCTCTGCTTTCTAAGATCGAGAAGGCCCTGGGTCCCCAGCTCCATCATGTGACATTGTGCCTGCCCTATTCCATGGGCGGACAGCTGGACACCCTGCACAACACCGCAAAGGTCCTGAGCACCGAGTATACCCAGGATGGAATTGAAATCCAGGCAGTCCTGGATGAGATTCTCTATGGGCGGCTTCGGCAGTACGTGATAAAGGAGAACTGACACCGTGGAAGAATATCTGGTCCCCAGCGGCTTTGGCGAGGACGAGTTTATCGAAAAAAAGTCCCGGTTCATCGGCCGTGTCTGGCAGGTGGAAACCGAGGAAGAAGCCCTGGAAAAGATTCAGCAGATGAAAAAGCAGCACTACGATGCCACCCACAACTGCTGGGCCTATATCCTGAAGGACGGGGCCGTCCGCTTCTCTGACGACGGAGAGCCCGGCGGCACCGCCGGGATGCCCATGCTGCAAGTATTGCAGCGGGAGGGCCTTTTCAATGTGGTCTGCGTGGTGACCCGGTACTTCGGCGGAATCCTGCTGGGGGCCGGAGGTCTGGTGCGGGCCTATACCAAGGGCGCAAAAATCGCCGTGGACGCCGCCGGAAAATCCATGAAGCGGGTGTGGAAGGTGCTGTATGTGCCCTGCCCCTATCCCTTCTATGAGCGGGTGAAGCTGGAGGTTGCCGCCTTTGGGGGCATCCTTCGCAAAACGGACTTCGGTGCCGAGGTGGAGCTGGAAATCCTGCTGCCCCGGGACCAGGCAGAGCCCTTCCTGGACCGTCTTACCGATATGACCAGCGGCACCGTGGAGGGCATGGAAATCGGAATGGAATATCGTGCCTTTCCCGTGGGAAAGGACCAAGAATAAGGGGGAATCCGGATGACCGTGCGGGAAGAACTGGAATATTTGGAGCATCGCAGACTGAACCCCATGGCGGCCTTTGCGGACCGCAGTCAGGGCCGCCGCCGGCAGGAGCCGGAGCGGGAGGAGGATGTGCGCACCTGCTATCAGCGGGACGTGGACCGACTGGTTCACAGTAAGGCCTTCCGTCGGCTCATGCACAAGACCCAGGTGTTTTTGAATCCCGAGGGAGACCACTACCGAACCCGAATGACCCACACTTTGGAGGTTTCCCGGATTGCGGGAACCATCACCCGGGCACTGGGCCTCAACGAGGACCTGTCCGAGGCCATCGCCATGGGCCACGATTTGGGTCACACGCCCTTCGGTCATGCGGGAGAAGCGGCCCTCAGCGAGTGCTGGGGAAAGCCTTTTTATCACAACGAACAGAGCCTGCGGGTGGTGGATGTTCTGGAACGGGACGGTCGGGGCCTGAACCTCACCTATGAGGTGCGGATGGGCATTTTGGGGCACACCGGCCCCCGGATTCCTGAGACCTTAGAGGGCCGGGTGGTCCGAAAGTCCGACCGCATTGCCTACGTAAACCATGATATCGACGATGCCATTCGTGCGGGAATCCTCACCAATGAGGACATTCCCCAGGATATCAGCCGGGTGCTGGGCGCCACCCATCGGGACCGAATCAACACCCTGGTCTGCGATGCCATCCGTGTTTCCCGGGAGGCAGGGGAGATCCTTTTGTCCCCGGAAGTGGACAAGGCCCTTCAGGATTTGCGGGCCTTCATGTTTGAGAAGGTCTACCGAAATCCCATCGCCAAGGGGGAGGAGCAGAAGGCAAAGGATATGCTGAAACAGCTCTATGAGTACTACGTGACCCACCCGGAAGCCCTGCCTGAGGATTTTCAGCCCCAGCTGACCTTCGACGGCATGGAGCGGACGGTGTGCGACTATATCGCAGGCATGACGGATAACTACGCCGTGGATAAATACACGGAGATTTTCATCCCGGCGGGGTGGAATGTTCGGGGATAATGTGCTATAATGAAAAGAGATTTATTTGGAGGCTTCAAACGTGAAAAAGACAATGACAAAGATTCTGCTGGTGATGCTGCCTGTTATGGCGGTGGCCCTGGCAACTACCAGAGACAGTGTGCAGGTTATCAATACGGTGACCGCCCAGGCAGTGACCGGTTCTTATTTTGATCTGCTGCCCACCGATACCATGCCCATGGCAGGACCCGGTGCAGGTATTTGTGCCATTCTCAGCGGAATCCTGGCGGTGATCTACCTGTTCAGCAAGAAGCTGGGCCTCCTTCAGGGCGCCAAGTGGTGCGCTTTTGTGGGCGCGTGCTTTGCGGTACTGCCCCTGTTTGTCCGGGGCGAAGTCATGGTGATTCCCAATGTGGGTGTGCCCCTGCTGCTGATGGCTCAGTT
>JAHHRT010000037.1 GCA_020025615.1 Oscillospiraceae bacterium
TAAAAAACTCAGGAGCCGTTTTGACTCCTGAGTTTCTTTGTTCTTGATTATAAATTACTGAACGGTAACCTGAGTCAGGTGTGCGTTGGGGCCGGCATACCAGTACAGGAATGCTTCCACGTCCACAACGTCGCCTTCCTTCAGCTCGCCAACGGTCTTGTAGACCTCGGTGTCAGTGCCGGTGAGGTAGAACTCAACGCAGAAGGTGTAGGATGCACCGTTCAGGCCCAGGGTGACATAGATGTCGTCGCCGGGCTCGCCGTTCTTGTACTCAACCTTCTCAACGGTCAGGCCCTTCACAGCAACCTTCTCGTTCTGGTGAGCAATCAGAGCAGCCTCGTCAGCCATCAGCTCGGTCACATCAACAGGCTCAGCAACGAAGCTGCCTTCCAGGATCTCGTAGGTAGCGTCGATGATCTCGACTTCGCCTTCCCACTCAGCCTTGTAGCCGGTGACGCGAATCTTGGTGCCTTCGGTGAGCTTAGCGTACTCTTCCTCAGTGCAGGGCATATCATAAACGAAGTATGCGCCATCCTCTGCCTGGGTGTACAGGGTAGCCTTGTTGTCCCACCAGCCCTGCTTAGCCTGAACATAGGTCTCAACAGTGACCTGGGAATCCAGCTCAGCAGCCACGAACTCCTCGTGGGTCATGACAGCGGCAGCAACTGCGGTTTCAGTAGCCTCAGTGGCAGCAGTCGTCTCAGCAGCAGCGGCCTCGGTCTCGGCAGCTGCAGTCTCAGCAGCGGCAGCGGTGGTCTCGGGTGCAGAAGCCTCAGTGGTAGCAGCGGGCTCTTCCTTAGCGCCGCAGCCAGCAAAGGCCATGACCATGGCAAGAGCCAGGATCAGTGCAATGTACTTTTTCATTTTCATATTCTCCTTTTTGTGTTCATGTGGTAATCAAAGAACATCCCCATTATACTCCTAAATTCTGGGAAATCAATACATCACCCCTGGGGGCGATTTCTTTTTTTCTGATAAACGGCATTTCCCACAACATAGGAAAGAATCAGTACCCAGGTAACCGCCAAAGTAGACAACAGGGCCACCGAAGCTCTGGGCAGGGGGCCCAAATCACTCTTGCCCCCGGTTCCGGTTTCCAGCTGATCCAGGCGGTAGAGGGACGTCACATCCTCATAGAGTGTCTCCATGTAGGCATCGTCCACGGTCTGCTTGCGGCGAGTGGATTTTGCCACATTTTCAATCAGCTGCCCTGCTGCATTTCGCAGAGAGGCTGAGCCGTTGAACACCGGGGTCACGAAGGTGTTTTCCGTGTTGTCCAGGAGAAGCTGGGAGGCCCGAATCTTCACATCGTAATGGTACTGATTGTCCTCGCCGCCCCGGGACAGATAGTCCTGATACTCCTCAGCGCTCTGGGCCTTGGCGGTGACAGGAACATAACCTTCCGTGGTGGCATAATCGATCTGCACCCGATTGGTCAGCAGGAACTGAGCGAAGAGCCAGGAGGCCAGCACCTCCTGGGGATCCTCTTTATTGAAGATACACACCGAGGGGCCCTGAGAAATCATCTTGGGGTTGGCTGGGTCGAACTGCGGAATGGTCATAACCTCCGTCTCAAAGGGGATGATCTTATCCTCGCTGATATCCGACAGCGGCGCATCGGCACCCATCCAGGTTGCACCGGCGGTGGAGTCAATGGCGAACACACACTGGCCCGCATTTAAGAAGTTTGCGGGATAGCTGGAGATTTTGAAGGTGGAGAAGGCGCCGGACTTTACGTGCTCCGCCACATCGTAGAGAATCTCCCGGGTGGTGTCGTTAAACAGGAGAATGTCGCCCTTGGGGCTGGAATATCCGGCGTTCTTCTGCTTCAGCATCTGAATCATCATATTGTCCGTGGACTTGTAGATAAAGGGAATCATCACCTTCTGACCGTTCAGAAGGAAGTTCCCCTGGGCGTCCTTCTTGGCGGCTGCCTCAGAAACCTCCCAGATAAAATCCCAGGTAAGAGTCTCCGGCAGGGTGTAGCCCAGCTTCTCCACATAGGTTTTGTTCACATAGCAGGCCTCTGTGGAGCGCATATAGGGAATGGCATAGTAGTGGCCCTCAAAGGCGCACTCCCCCAGGAACTTGGGAATGATCTCCTCCACCTTGGGCGCATCGAAGCGAACCTCGCTGCCGCCCAGACCGTACCGTGGGTCTGTAAAAAGGTTGTCGAGAGACACCACGCTGTTGGAGCCGGTGAGGTAGGTGGCGATGTGGTCCGGGTAGGTAATGCACACATTGGGGGTAGTTCCCGTGGCGATGTTGGTAATCACATCGTTGTAAATCCGACCGTAGTCTGTGTACAGCCGCAGATTCACATGGATGTTGGGATAGAGGGCTTCAAAATCCTGGATTGCCTGCTTGTAGATTTCGACCTGGGTCATGTTGGTATCATTCTTGGCCCAGAAGTTGATCTCATAGTCCCGCTCCGAATCAAAGGTCTCAGGGACCGTAAAGGCATCCATCCCCTTGGAGCCGTGGCAGCCGGTAAGGAACAGACTCAGCACCAGAGCGCTCAGAAGCATCAGGGAAATCACACGTTTCTTCATCCCTTGGTACCTCCTCTCGCCACGCCCGCCATGATCTTCTTGTGGAAGATGAGGAACAGGACAATGAGGGGCACAGAGATCACCACCACCGCCGCCATCATAGCGGGGATGTTCTCACGGCCGAAGCCGTTTTCCCGAATCTCCTGAATGCCGTTAGACACCAGGAAATAGGCCTGGTCATCGGTAATGAGCCGGGGCCACACGTAGCTGTTCCAGCACTCGATGACTTTAAGAATGGTAATGGTGATGATGGTGGGGCGGCAGATGGGAATCATCACCTTAAAGAGGTATTTGAAATCCGAGGTGCCATCCACCTTGGCTGCATAGTACAGCTCATCGGGAACCTGGGCGAAGTTTTCCCGCAGCAGGTAGATGTAGAATACCGAGGTCACAGAGGGCAGAATCAGGCCCAGGAAGGTGTTGCGAAGGTCCAGGTTCGTGACCGTCACAAAGTTTGTAATGATCACCAGCTCATTGGGAATCATCATAAGAGACAGGAAGATGGTAAAGGCCAGGTCCTTTCCCTTGAAGTTCAGCCGCGCAAAGCCGAAGGCTGCCAGCACCGTGACGAAGACCATCAGGGCGGTGGTGACCACCGTAAAAATCACCGTATTTACAAAGTACTGTGCCAGGGGAACCGCAGTGAACGCATCCCGGTAGTTTTGCAGCGTAGGCGACAGGGTGTAGAGCTTGGGCACAAATTCCGAGCTGTAAGCACTGTAGCTCTTCACCGACGTAAGCAGCATCCAGTAGAAGGGAAACAGCACCATAACGGCCCAGAAGGTCAGCAGGGTGTATACAATCACCCGGGTTACCCGACGCCGGATTCGGGCAGATTTTTCAATGGAATCATAGTTCATAGCCCATCACCTCATTCGTAGTGGACATATTTTTTGCTGACCAAAAGATTGATGCAGGTGATGGTCAGCACAATGGCAAACAGCAGAATGGCCGCCGCAGACGCATAGGAGGGGTATCCGCCGCCGTTTCCGTAGAGCATATCATAGACATAGCCCACAATGGTGTTCATCTGGGCCGCGTTCAGGTCGGTGCCGAAAAGGGCCACCGCATCGCTGTAGGCCTTGAATGCACCGATGAAGCCGGTGATAATGAGATAGAACAGCGTAGGCGAAATCATAGGCAGGGTGATGCGGGTGAACACCCGGAGCTTGGAGGTGCCGTCAATCTTAGCGGCGTTGTAGTAGTCCTGCCGCACCGAAGCCAGGGCGCTGGTGAGAATTAAAATCTTAAAGGGCAGGACCACCCAGATGGTGTAAAAGGACAGGACAAACATCTTTGCCCAGTATGGGCCGTCGATGAAATCCACGGACTTTCCGCCAAACCAGCTGATCACCAGATTCACGAAGCCATCGGTATAGGGGGTCTTGCGGAACAGAATCATAAACACCAGGCCCACTGCCAGGGTATTGGTGACATAGGGCAGAAAATAAACGGTCTGGTACAGACTTCTCAGCTTCTCAATGGAGCTGAGACCCACGCTGATCAGCAGGGCGATGAGGGTGGAAAGGGGCACTGTAATGACCACAAGGATAAAGGTGTTCTTGAGGGCCTGCAAAAAATAGGGGTCGTGGAGCACATAGGAGTAGTTATAGCCGCCCACCCCGAAGTAGGTCTGGGAAGCGGAATTGTACCCCTCCTCAAAGGAATAGATGAATACATCAATGAGGGGGTAAACCAGAAACGCCCCCAGGAAGAGCATGGCGGGGAGCAGATAGAGCCACCCCTTGTAGGATTGTCGTTCCATGGTGTCCTCCTTATGCCAGGGTCACCGGGAGCCGCTCCCCGGACTCCCCGGAAAACACCAGAACCTTTTCGGGTTTCAGGCGGAAGGAGACGCTGCCGGTGTTGGTAGGCACATTGGTCTCGGCGCTGATAATGGCCCGAATCACAGGATTCTGGCTGGCAGGATGGGTGCAGACAACGCTCACATCCCGGCCCATAACCTCCACCCGGCTCAGGGCGCAGGTCAGAGGACCATCGGCCTGGGGCAGGAAGCCTTCGGGACGGATGCCCACAGTGACCGCCTGATCGGCAAGGCCCGGGGCGGACAGCACTGCCTGGTCTCCCAGGTACAGCTTTTCTCCCTTCACCCGGCCCTCCAGCACATTGATGGGCGGGGTTCCCAGGAACTTGGCAACAAACAGGTTTTTGGGGTCGTCGTAGACCTCCTGAGGCTTTCCGATCTGCTGCACAACACCCTCCTTCATCACCACAATCAGGTCCGAAATGCTCATGGCCTCATCCTGGTCATGGGTTACGAACACCGTGGTAATGCCGGTCTGGTGCTGAATCCGGCGGATCTCCTCACGGGTCTGGAGCCGGAGCCGGGCATCCAGATTGGAAAGGGGCTCGTCCAGAAGCAGAATCCGAGGCATTTTCACCAGTGCCCGGGCAATGGCCACGCGCTGCTGCTGACCGCCGGACAGCTCATTGGGCTTGCGGTCCAGAAGGCCGTCGATCTGCACCAGCCGCGCCGCTTCCTTGGCTTTTTCCAGCATCACAGGCTTTGAAAGCTTCTTGTCCCCTTTCAGGTTTTGCAGGGGAAACAGGATATTTTGCAGCACGGTGAGATGGGGATAAAGGGCGTAGTTCTGGAACACCAGGCCCACACCCCGGTGCTCTGCCGGCAGATCGGTGACATCGTCATCCCCGAAGAAGATCCGTCCGCTGGTGGGTTTCAGCAGGCCGCTGAGCAGGTTCAGGGTCGTGCTCTTGCCACAGCCCGAGGGGCCCAGCAGACCGATGAGCTTTCCATCGGGAATCTCAAAGGTGAAGTCACTGACAGCCACCACGTCAGTCTTTTCCTTCTTATTTCGGCTGGGAAATTTTTTGGTCAGATTCTGTAATACAACTTTCATAGATTACCTTCCCTTATTGGCAGTAAATCATAGGAATCATACAGCGCACATCGGCGCCGGACAGGACAAGGCGGGATCGGGGAAATTCCCCCATCCCGGCCATTTCTCTCTATTATATCATCCCATTCGGTGTTTGCAAGGGCAGAACAGGAAAAATACCAAAATCCCCGCACGCATAACATTGACACAGGTTTCCCAGGGGATTATAATAGGCAAAATGCTTACTTTAAGGAGATCGCCATGGCGAATATCATCGAAATTCAGGATTACGAGGCACCGGAGCTGGATGTCTATGCACGGCTCACCGAAGCCCAGCTGCTAAACCGCTTTGAGCCCGCAAAGGGAATGTTCATTGCAGAAAGCCCCAAGGTCATTCAGCGGGCCCTGGACGGGGGCTGTGTTCCCGTGTCCATTCTGGCAGAGCGCAGTCACATGAACGAGGAGGCCATGGCTGCCATTGAACGCTGCGGAGATGTGCCGGTATACACCTCCGGCCTGGATGTGCTCACTAAGCTCACCGGATTCCAGCTCACCCGGGGTATGCTCTGCGCCATGCGCAGACCCAAGCCCAAGACCCCGGCAGAGGTTCTGGAAAACACCCGCCGGGTGGTGGTTTTGGAACGGGTGATGAATCCCACCAATGTGGGCGCCATTTTCCGCTCTGCCGCCGCCCTGGGCATGGATGCGGTCCTGCTGACCCCGGGCTGCAGCGACCCGCTCTACCGTCGGTCCGCCCGGGTGAGCATGGGCACGGTATTCCAGATTCCCTGGACCTATCTGGGCGAAAACTGGATGGACGAGCTTCACGACCTGGGCTTCCGGTCTGCTGCCCTGGCTCTGCGGGATGACTCCTACTCCATCGATGCGCCGGAGCTTCGCAGCACCGAAAAGCTGGCGGTGGTTCTGGGCTCTGAGGGCGACGGTCTTGCCGCCGACACCATTGCCCAGTGCGACTACACCGTGAAGATCCCCATGTACCACGATGTGGATTCCCTCAACGTGGCAGCCGCCAGCGCCGTGGCCTTCTGGGAGCTTCGGGCACGATAAATCCCCCCTCAGTCCCCAATATTTAGGGGACGTCCTTCGGAGAGTACCTTTCTTGTCACTGAACAAGAAAGGTACCAAAGAAGTCAGCTCAGGGGAGACGCTGAGTGTCGCGCTCCCGCGCCGCCAAGCCGCTCTCCCCTGAGAACCCCTCACGGCGCGCACTGGTCAAGATTGTGCTGTATGATAGATTTTGATTGGACGCTCCCATTGTCCGGCTTTCTCGCATACATCAGCACACGCCCTGATTTCTTCCATTTTCTGACGCAAAAAATCCCAATGCAGTTTTTTCTGCATTGGGATTTTTTATGTTGGCTCAGCAATTGCCTTTGGTCTCGGCAATCATCTTTGCAATCTTTTCGGGAAGCTCCTTCTTTTCGATTCGGTCCAGCTGGGCTGTCTCAATCATCGGCAGAACCGTCAGATTTACAACGCCGGGGGTCATCAAATTGTGGCTGCCCTCCAGAATCTTGTAGCTTCCGTCAATCACCACAGGAACAATGGGTGCTCCTGCATTGAAGGGAATCTTGAAGACGCCGGTCTTAAACTCGTTCATATGGTCGCCCCGGCTCCGGGTGCCCTCGGGGAACACCACAATGTTCCGTCCGGCTTCCAGAACCTTTCCGGCCTCCTTCATTGCGGTAATGGCCTGGCGGGGGTCCTGGCGGTCAATAAAGATGCAGTCCAGCAGCTCCATCCAGGTACGCACCATGGGAATCTTTCTGGTCTCAATCTTTGCCACCATTGCCGGAACAGAAGCGCCCAAATGAACCATGGTGATGGGCACGTCGTAGTCGCCCTGGTGGTTGCATACAAAGACCACCGCCCGATCTTTGGGGATGTTCTCAAGGCCCTTGACATTTACCTTGCATCCGGCGATTTTCATCAGGCTGGACATCCACATGGGGACATAATGGTCCAGCATCTTCCGACAGCCTGCATCGTCACCAATCTTCTTCAAATGCTTTGCCCGGTACATCGCCGGCAGCAGGCAGACGAGGGAGACAAAGAAATAGAGAAACCATACAATCGTTCTTAAAATTGCCATAAATAACCTTCCTTTGATGCCGATTCGGCAAATATCTTAAATCTTCCAGTCCAGGAGATTTCCCTGCTTGTCCACCAGAAACGCCTGGTCTGCAATTTTTGCCAGGGGCAGGTCCGACTGGGAATCAGAGTAGAACTTGTCAATGTGGGTGACTCCCATCTGCTCTTCCAGTCTTCTGACCTTCTCCTGTCCGTGGCAGTTGATGCCGGTGTACTTTCCGGTCTTGGAATCCACTCGGGATGCCATCAGGGTTTTGATTCCCAGTTCCCGGCAGATGGGCTCCAGAAGAAATTCCGGGGATGCAGAAATCACCACGTCATCCGCCTGCTGCTGGGCCGGATACCAGGGGAAGATGTTCTTCTTGTGGGTGGCCCAGAAGTCATCCAGCATGGCCTGAGCATCGATGCTCCCCAGGAAGCGATAGAAAATCTCCTTCATTCGGGTCTTGTCAATGCACTTAAAGGCGTAGCCGGCAAAAGCCACCGCCTGCAAAGGCAGAAATCTTACCAGAGACGGGTGTTTTTTGAAGCAGTAGCAGCAGAAATCAAAGGTGCTGTCTCCGCTGTAGATGGTTCCGTCAAAATCAAATACGTTCATAGTTTCCTCCCTTATCGGTAGAGAATTGCGAGCATGGACAGCATATAGATGAGACACAGAGCCATGAGGAATTTATCATGGACCAGCACCTCCACAGGGTCGCCGTCGGAGTTGCCCTCGATGTCCAGGCTGTACTTCATGGTAATGAGCAGGACAATGGGCGAGGTATATACCAGATACTCCCCATAGGCGGAGACCGTCTCCGCTGTCATGGTCCAAAGGGCGTAGAAAGCATTGGCAAGGGTCAGGCACATATACATCATCTTGTCCAGGAAGCTGATGGGATAGGCTTTCAGCACCTCTCGGGTCTCCCCGTCCTTGGTCTGCTTCAGCTCATTTCTCCGCTTTCCCAGAGAGAGATAGAAGGCCAGAGCAATCACGGTGAGGTACAGCCAGTTGGAAACCTGAATCCCGGTAATCAGGGCACCGTAGTGCACCCGAATCCAGAAGCCGGAAACCAGGATTGCCACATCTACAATGGGAATCTTCTTGAGGCCAAAGCTGTAGGCCAGGTTCAGCAGCAGGTAGGCCAGCAGCAGCACAGTAGCCGGCAGAGAGAAGACCAGATAGTTGCACAGGCCGGACAGCACCACCAGCACCGCCGCCAGAATCCAGGCATTGTGAACGCTGACGGTTCCGGCGGCAATGGGCCGCTTGCACTTTGTCGGATGGTTGCGGTCCTTTTCCCGGTCCCGGATGTCATTTACGATGTACACCACAGAGGAGATCATGGAGAAGGCGGCAAAGCCCAGCAGGCAGTCCAGGAATTTTTCACCGTCAAAGAGCATACCGCTGCAAGCCAGGGCCGCAAACACCAGCACGTTTTTGAGATAGTGGTGGATGCGCATGAGTTTTAAGTAATGTTTCATAGTGACCTCCAAATCAAATGGGATAGTAGGCATAGGCAAATTGAACCAGCCGTGCCAGGGCGGGCAGATTTACCGCCGCCAGAAGTCCAAGGCAAAGAATACTCACAATGGCGGTAGCGTGGGGCACCTTGTCCTCTGCCCGCTCAGCAAGCCGGAAGAGCAGAACCCACACAGTCCAGCCAAAGTACAGGGAATAGAGAATCAGGCCGTTTTCCTGGGTGCCCCAGCCCAGCAGGCACAGCACCAGGAAGGAAAACACCAACCAGCCTCCGGCATAGGCCGAAGCTCTGTCCCTGCGGTTGAGGAACAGACTGATTGCACACAGCACCAGAACCGCCACACCCAGGATGCAGACGCCATCCGCAGGCCGCAGCTGCCAGGAGGCAAAGCCCATGGTGGAAAGATCTGTACCCGCATTGGGTGCCGCCAGACAGGCCCGGAAGAATCCGGTATACTGAAAGAGCTTGTCCCCGAAGGTCAAAGCCTTGCCTGTAAACTGGGTCATGGAAATTATCTGACTGGCTACATTCAAAAGGATGTCCAGCCGCCCGAAAAGCAGCAGCACCGCCGCAAATTCCAGGGCCCGGTCCAGCATCTCCTGGAACCAATCTTTGAAATTCCGATGCTCTGCCAAGGTTGGCAGTAAAATCATGCCAGTGAGCAGGGTGCCCCCGGTTCCCCAGATCGCGGCGCTGCTTCTCCGATTTCGGCGGGTCAGGAGATACACCGTCAAAATCAGATAGAAATAGGCCACGATGTACTGCTCCATCATCAGCAGGAACAGCAGCACCGGGTAGCTCAGCAGGGTCAGGCCCATGAACAGCATCCGCTTTTTGGCGGACAGGTCCAGCATTTTTGCCAGCAGGAAGTTGGTAAGAAGCAGCAGCCCGATTTGCGCATAGTCCATCAGCAGTGCATACCAGCCAAGGGAGGCCCCGGTGAGGCGGCTCAGAAGGTACGGGATTCCCAGGAAGGGCGCTGCAAATACCGAAAACAGCGGCTGCCGCAAATCGTTCTGGTGATGCCGCAGGTCCAGGTACGCATTTTCACCCACAAGCTCCGGGGAGTCACTGGTGTAGATAATGTCGAAGGGATGGGCCGTACCGTAGAAAGCGTCGGTTTTCAGGAATACCACAGTGACAAAAATCACGCAAGCCAGCAGCATCCCGCCGTAGAGAAGCCACTCCCCCTTGGTCACGTCCCGGAAGGTCCCCAGCTCCGAGAAGGTATCCCAAAGCCAGCTATAGAACCAGACCAGGCAGATGTACACAAAGGGCAGGGACAGCACCGCCGCAGCCATGCCGAAGATCCCGGAATCCGCCCGGTGAATCCGAAACAGCAGGATTCCGGCAGAAGACAGCAGAGAAAGGATTCCCAGAGACTTGGGCTTTTCCATGCTCCATTCCATGAGGGACGGGCTGTGGATGGCAATGACCATCGCCAATCCCACCGAGGCGATTCCGGCGCAGGTAATGTCCGGAGACCACACCGGCTCCAGGAGGAAAAACGCCGCCCCGGAAATGGGAAGCAGAAGATTGCGCATGACAGGCCGGGTTTCCATGGTTTCCGAAAGGCCCAGCACCCGGCACACCAGGGTTTCCATCCAGAAGGCCAGGCGGTAAAACGCATAGAAGCCAATGAAACAGAAAATACCCGCCAGAATCCAAGCCAGAGCCGGGCCGGACAGGTGAAGCTTCTCTCCCAGCCCAATCAAAAGCCCCGTATTTCCCATAGCATTGGGGAACAGGATCAAGCCAATGGCCCCGAAGGATGCCGCGAGAATCAGGGCCCCGGGACGAAGCTCTATTTTTTTCGCCGGATTCTTCCAGAAAATCAGCCGGTCCAGCACCAGCACGCCAAAGATGCCCATGAGCATCAAGGTAACAATGGTAGAGGGAATCAAAAAGAGCCCTAAGGCCCCCAGTGCGGAAACCAGGAGCAGCAGCTCCCCGCCCAGCTTTCCCATTTGTTTTTTCTCCATATGACAACTTCCTTTAGCGCAGAATTTCTCATAGTAGAGCTATTATAGCACAGGCCGCAGGCTTTCGCCACGGCTTTTCTCTCTTTTTTCAAAAGCCATGATCAGGATGTACCGGAGAGCAATCAGACCAGAATGGAAAAGGCCCGGCAGGAAATTCTGCCGGGACCGTCGCTTATATAATTTTTTACAGCAGTTCTCTCAGCTTATCCAGGAAGGCTTCTTCTCCAAAGGTGTTCAGCTTGAAGAACATTCCCTGGCTGCCCCCTGCTGCAATGGCAGACAGGTGCACTTCCCCGCTGCCGCTCTGGAACAGCGTAACGCTGAGACTGACTCTGTTTCCGCCGGTATAGCTGTACCGCTCAAAAACACGAACACTGCATCTGGCATTCCCGCTGGAAAAATCGCTGGAATCCTCCAGGGAGGCAGACACACTGCCGCTCATAATCCCATCCTCAATTCTGCTCAGCAGCTCATCAAAATTCTGCTGAAGGCTCAACTCCAGTTTTGCCATCCTGTCTCCTTTCTCCGAAACGGAAAACGGCTCTTGGTGAATCGGTTGTCCATGCTGAGATTGTATAACATCTCTGCCCGGAAAGCAACTGCTGTCCCGGAAATTCCCACCGAGAATGGGGCACCGTTCCCACGCCAAATAAACTCCCCCTTTCCCCCTTGACAAAGTTTGGTCTTTATGTTACCATTCGTTTGACAATGATAGTTGTCAAGTTGACAATGAAAGCAGTCATAATGACAAGTCAAATTAGCAAGGAGGGGTTTGATGCCTTTAATCAACCATTTGAAGGAGCACCGTGCCCGGCTGGGAATCAACCAGCAGGAGATGGGCCGATTGGCCGGAGTCTCCCGTCAGACCATCAGCCAGATTGAGCGCGGGGATTACTCCCCGTCCGTGACCCTGGCTCTGAAAATCGCCAAAATCTGCGGTGTGACGGTAGAGGACATTTTCGACTATCAGGAGGATGAATAACATGAAAAATCAACAGCGCTCAGAAAATCGCAAGGCACTTCCGAAATTCTTTGGTATCCTTTTACTGGGAGGACTGATCGGCGGCATCGTTGGCGGGATTGCCGGATTTACCGGGTCCACCAGTCTGCCGGACAAAATAACGGGATGTATTCAGTCTGTTTTAACAACCATTACTCCCTGGTCCATCCTGGTATTCAGTATTCTGTTTCTCGGCCTGGGCACCTGGCAGTACTGCTCTGCACGGAAAATATTCCAGGCCTGGGACGGTGAAGCCGAAGAGCCTATCGAAAAAGCAGAGGAAAAGCTCTGCTTCGGCCTGCTGTTTGCCGGTCTCAACATGATTATCGACTTTTTCTTCTTCGGCATCGGCAGTCACATTGTGAACGCAGGCAACGCTCTGCTTTTCCTGTCCTTCATTCTGTCCATGGCAGGAATCGTTTTCTTGCAGCAGAAGATCGTGGATTTGACAAGAAAAATCAACCCGGAGAAGCAGGGCAGCATCTATGACATGAAGTTCCAGAAAAAATGGCTCGCCAGCTGCGACGAAAACGAACAGCGCCAGCTTGGGCAGGCCGCCTTTCAGGCATTCCGCGTCATCTGCAACACCTGCATCGTTCTGTGGGCGGTTTTGGTGATACTGTCCTTCATCTTTGACATCGGGGTTCTGCCCATCTTCCTGGTCATGCTGATTTTCGGCATCGCTCAGACAGTGTACACCCTGGAATGTATTCGCATCAGTCGGCACAAGCAGTAACCCACCGCTTGCAAGACTTACCGGCGATAATAGGCATCCATGATTTCCCGGATTCGCAGCTCCGGCCCCTTCAAAATCATGCGGGCCGCTCCCTGCGTGTAGGAAAAGGAAAAGCGGATATTCTCTGAGCGGTTTGCCTCCTCGCAGAAAAAGCGAGACACTTCTTCTGCCTGGGCTTTTTCCAGGTGCAAATCCAGCAGAATACAGGCTTCATTTTGAGGTTTCTGTCCTTCCGCCAGGAAATCATACACGATGGCATGGTGTTTGGTCTGGATGCTTGGGCGAACGGATGGATGCGTCACAAACGCCTCCACCTGTTGGTCCGAAAAGTGCCAGATGCCCTCGGTCTTATCTCCCCGGAGAATATCCATTTTCAGATAATTGCGCAGGGTGCGGGTGGTCAGGCCGGTCATCATGGAAAGTTCCTCAATGGTATACATAATCAGTATCTCCTTTACATTTTATTTCCACCTTCATTATAGAATCGTCACCGCAACCATTCAATTTGAAATCCAGCTATTTTTTCATAGCCGTACACAAAAGGCAGAGTGGAGCTTTTCCACTCTGCCTTTTT
>JAHHRT010000038.1 GCA_020025615.1 Oscillospiraceae bacterium
GCATTAGCGCTCGGAGTTGCCGAAGTTCACAGAGGTGTCGCCCAGTTCGTTGACACCGAACTCGTAATCCTTGCCGGGCAGAATGGCGTTGAGGGCAATGCCTACCAGAGCGGCTACAGCCAGGCCGGACAGGCTGATGGTAACAGCGCCGATGGGAATCACAATGGAGCCGTTGTAGGTGACACCCACAGCCAGACCCATAATCATAGCAGCAATGAGAACGTTGCGGCTCTTGGTGAAGTCAACCTGGTTTTCAACCACATTCCGAACACCAACAGCGGAGATCATGCCGTAGAGCACCAGGCTCACACCGCCCATGGTAGCCACAGGCATAGCAACGATGAGGGCTGCAAACTTGGGGCAGAAGGACAGAATGATGGCAAACCATGCAGCCAGGCGGATGACCTTGGGATCATAGACCTTGCTGAGAGCCAGAACGCCGGTGTTCTCACCGTAGGTGGTGTTGGCAGGTGCACCGAAGAGGGCTGCAACTGCGGTTGCAAGGCCGTCGCCGGTGAGGGTGCGATGGAGGCCGGGGTCAGCCACATAGCTCTTGCCAACGGTGGAGGAAATGGCGCACATATCACCGATGTGCTCCACAATGGTAGCCAGGGAAATGGGGGCAATGGTAACCACAGCAGTGATCAGCATACCGCTGTCAAAATCTTTGCCGAAGATGGACAGGGCAGTGTTCTCCCAGATCACAGGCAGGCCGAACCAGCGTGCATTTGCTACAGTCTCAGCGACATGGGCTCTTGCGGCGGGATCAATCACCATAGCCATCAGGTAGGAGCCAACCACACCCAGCAGAATGGGGACGATCTTCACCATGCCCTTGCCCCAGACGTTGCAGACAATGACAATGATAATGGCGGTAGCAGCCACCCACCAGTTGCTGCGGCTGTTGGCAATGGCGGAGCCAGCCAGGGAAAGACCAATGCAGATGATGATGGGGCCAGTGACAATGGGGGGGAAGTAGCGCATGACCTTTCTGGCACCGAACTGCTTAAAGAAGAAAGCCAGAATCAGGTACACAAGACCGGCAACGGCAACGCCGAAGCAGGAGTAGGTCAGGGGAATGTTCTGACCGGAGGCGGTGACCAGACCGTAAGCGCCCAGGAAGGCGAAGGAAGAGCCCAGGAAAGCGGGAACCTTCCGACCGGTGATCAGGTGGAACAGCAGGGTGCCGAGACCGGCAAAGAACAGGGTGGTGGATACGTTGAGGCCGGTGATGGCAGGGACCAGAACCGTTGCGCCGAACATGGCGAACAGGTGCTGAAGACCCAGGAGCATCATCTTGGGGGCGCCCAGTGAAGTGGCGTCATAGACTGCGTCCGTGTTTTTTTCGGGAGTAGACATAGTAACATCCTTTCTCTCTTCTCCGCAAAAAAGGGGCGTTTCTGGAATAACTTCCGAAATACGCCCCGTTCTCGCGTGATTATTATCTCTGCTAGTATACCTTCTTTTACCAGGAAAAGCAAGCAGAGATCCGCAGAGGTGCAGCCAAATTATCGCACCGCACAGCTCCTTTTTTTGTGGATTGTGTATTCGGAAAAAGCCAAAAAAATCTTAATTATTTCTGTGGTTGAGATCTGCCGAAATATGTGATAAAATAGTAAACGACAATTTTTGCAGGCTTATTCGGTGAAGGGAGGTTCTTATGAAAAAGAGAAGTGCAGCGCTTCTGGCGGCGCTCAGCCTGATGCCAGTGCTGATACGCCCTGCCTGTGCCGTGCAGCGCCTTCCTGAACCAACCGCAACCAAAACAGCGCCGGCTGCGGTGCCGGAGACGGTACCGAAAACCACATTGGAGACGGCGCCTGTGACTGCACCGGAAACCACGCCGGAGACAGTACCTGCAACTGCACCGGAAACCACGCCGGAGACGGTGCCTGCGACTGCGCCGGAAACCACGCCGGAGGCGATACCTGCGACTGTGTTGGAAGCCACGTCGAAGGCGGTGCCTGAGACTGTCCCGGAAACCACACCGGAAGAGGAGCAGCCATCGGAATTTCCCGATTTTCCCCAGTACTTCCAGAACGACTACCCGGATACCATATACGGCACGGGTACCGTTGCCACCAGCGGCTGCGGTATTACCGCCCTTGCCATGGTTGCCAGCTATATGACTGACCATGCCTACACCCCGGCGGAGCTGGCGCGGTATTTCGGGGATACTGCCGACAATAACATTGCGCGAATGGAATATGGCTGCGATGCTCTGGAGCTTGCCTGGCACAAATCGAAAGACTGGAACGAAACCTATGGGGCTTTGGAGGATGGCAAGGTTGCCATTGTGCTCATGTCGCACAAATCCCTGTTCGCCGGCTCCCAGCATTTTCTGGTGCTGGCAGGACTGACACCGGAGGGAGACATTTTCGTTCGCGATCCGGAGCGGCGCAACTATGACAACTGGAAGTTAAAGCGGGGCTACAGTGAAGGTTTCCACCCCGGAGACCTGCTCTACGGTTATAGCAGTGCCTGGATTTTTGACAAGGACGCTATGCCGGAGGAACCCTTTCTCTATTATGAGCCGGAACCGGTTCGGGGAGATCCCCGATACCCGGAGATCCAGCTGACGGACGGAGAAATCGACCTTCTGGCCCGGATGGTTTGGACAGAGGCCAGGGGCGAAAGCTACGAGGGACAGCAGGCCGTTGCCGAGGTGGTCCTGAACCGTATGGCATCTTCTGAGTTTCCCAACACCCTCAAGGGGGTTATCTTTGCCCAGGGACAGTTCCGCTCCGCAGAGCTGCTGGACCAGGCCAGACCTTATCAGGCCCAATATCAGGCGGTGGAAAACGCACTGCTGGGGCCCTATGTGCTCCCGAAAACCGTAGTGCATTTCGCTTCCTACCCGGTCAACGACAACGTGTGGGATACCATCGGCGGACATATCTTCTGCCACAGTGCGTCCTATGAGGACTGCGGTTGATTAAAAACCGGGGATGCCTGATTTTGGCAGGATTCCCTGTACGATATGGTTAAAATTATCCGGCGGGATCGATTCTGATCCCGCCGGATAAACTGCTTTTCCGGGTGGAAGCGATCCTCAACTTCCCGGATAGGATTTACTTTTCCTTGTTTTTCGGGGGAAACGGCGCAAAATCCTGAGAATCTGCCTGGACCGGCGGAACAGGCGGTGCAGAGGGTGCACCGGGCACATTTCCGTCGGGACCCGCCATTGGCTTCTTGCCGATGGCCTTCTTGTTCTTGTTTCTCTTTTCAATGGCCCGAATCACCAAGGCAATCAGAACGATGATCACGCCCCATACCACCAGGTAGGGAGACTTTACAATGATCCACACGAACAGGTCCACCAGGCTTCCCTTTACGCCCACCAGGCTGCTGCGGAAGCCGCCGGAGATTCGCTCCCAAAGGGTGGGTTCCACCGGGGTATACTCCGTTACCTCTTCCAGGTTCAGATGGATGGTGGCAAAGTCAATCTGGTTGTCATAGGTGCGAAGCCGGGAAGTGATCCGCTCCATTTCATAGTGGACCTCGGTGAGCCGCTTTTCAATTTCCAGCAGGTCCGACATATTCTCGGCGTTTTCCATCAGCGCCATGAGCCGGGCTTCCTCGATTTTCAGCGCCTCCAGCCGGGTTTCGTTGTCCACATAGCTGAGGGTCACATCCTCCAGATTCCTGGAGCTGGACACCACATTGGAGGCTTCCGACACGGCCTCAGTAAAGGCGTCTACCTGCGCTACGGGAATCCGCACCGTAAGCTCGGCACTGCGATACCGGGATTTGCTGCCGGAACCGTTATAGACATTCTGATCCTCGATGTAGCCGCCCAGGGCCGCAACCTGGTCATAGACCCCGTCCAGCAGAGAATCCAGATCTTCGGTTTCCCCGTGGATTTCTCCGGTGATGATCCACTTGCGGTTTTCCGGCGGTTGGACGCTGCCGGGCCTGCCTGCATCCCGCAGAGACACATCCTCCTGGGCATAGGCCTTCTCGGGCTGTGCAGCAGGGCTGCCAGCGGCGCTTTTCGATGAACCACAGCCTGCCAGCAGGGCGGCAAGGAGCATAAGGGCCATGAAAAGCGACAAATAACGTTTCCTCTTCATACGCGGGGCCTCCTTTATGTTTTTGGTGAATTTCAGTATAGCAAACCTTTTTGGGGATTTCAACCAGGGAATTGTGAACACCAACCAGAAAGTGGTTGCAAAATGATTGGGTTTTGGGTATAATGATAGAATCAATTTGAGGAGTAGAAAGATGGCAAAGCTTTATTTCAAATATGGAGCCATGGGGTCCAGTAAAACGGCTCAGGCTCTGATTACAAAGTATAATTATGAAGAGAACGACCTGCGGGTCTGGCTGATCAAACCCAGCGCAGACACCCGGGACGGCAAGCAGATTCTTCGCAGCCGTATCGGTCTGGAGGCACAGGTAGAGGTCATTCCCCCGGATATGGACGTCCGGGAACAGTTTCGCAAGACCCAGGAGGGCTGCTGCGATGTGATTATCGTAGACGAGTGCCAGTTCCTCACCGAGGAGCAGATTGATCAGCTACGGGAGATTGTGGATGACTGCGACATCCCGGTTATGTGCTTCGGACTGCGGACCGACTTCCAAACAAAGCTTTTCCCCGGCAGCCTCCGCCTGATGGAGATTGCGGATACCATTCAGGAAATCAAAACCATCTGTGACTGCGGCGCAAAGGCCACGGTCAACGCTCGAATTGACAGCAGCGGTCATATTATCACCCACGGTGCCCAGGTGGTGCTGGGGGGCAATGACAGCTACATTGCGATGTGCCACCGGTGCTACATCCGCGGAATCCGGGAGCATAGGGTTATTCAGCTGCACGGCAGCAAATAACCGTCACATATTGATATATAAAGGAGTATACGATTATGGAACTGGAAAAGATTCTTGCAGCCTGCGACCACACGCTGCTGGCTCAGACCGCTACCTGGCCTGAGATTAAGGCTGTCTGTGATGATGGCATGAAATATCACGTTGCTTCCGTCTGCATCCCCGCCTGCTTTGTGAAGCAGGCCAAGGAATATGTGGGCGACAAGCTGACCATCTGCACCGTCATTGGCTTCCCCAATGGCTACGCCACCACCGCCGCCAAGTGCTTCATGGCCTCCGATGCCGTGGACAACGGTGCCGCAGAGGTGGACATGGTCATCAACATCGGCTGGGTCAAGGAAGGCCGCTTTGATGCCGTCCGTGAGGAAATCGCCGCTGTAAAGGCCGCCTGCAAGGGCAACATTCTGAAGGTCATCATTGAAACCTGCCTGCTCACCAAGGAAGAGAAAATCGCCATGTGCAAGGTGGTTTCCGAATCCGGTGCAGACTTCATCAAGACCTCTACCGGCTTCTCCAAGGGCGGCGCAACCTTCGAGGACATTGCCCTCTTTAAGGAGCACGTGGCTCCCCATGTGAAGATCAAGGCCGCCGGCGGTATTTCCAGCCTGGACGATGCCGCAGAGTTCATCCGCCTGGGTGCTGACCGTCTGGGCACCTCTCGGATTGTCAAGATTGCAAAGGCTATGGAGGCAGGCGAAACTGCCAAGAACGACGGAAGCTACTAAGAAAACGGAGGAAATCACTATGTTTACTACCCCCACCCCCCATATCAGCGCAAAGCCCGGCGACTTCGGCAAGACCGTCCTCATGCCCGGCGACCCCCTGCGCTCCAAGTTCATCGCTGAAAACTTCCTGGAGAACCCGGTCCTTGTGAACAACGTCCGGGGTGTTCAGGGCTATACCGGCACCTATCATGGTGTAAAGGTCTCTGTCATGGCCTCCGGCATGGGTATGCCCGCCATTGGCATCTACTCCCACGAGCTCTATAACGGCTACGGCGTGGAGAACATCATCCGGGTTGGTTCCGCCGGCTCCATCCAGGACGATATCAACCTCTATGACATTGTTCTGGGCCAGGGTGCCTGCACCGACTCCAACTGGGCCGCTCAGTACCATCTCCCCGGCACCTTCGCTCCCATTGCGGACTTTGACCTGCTGTGTGCGGCTGTGGATGCCTGCAAGAAGAACGGTGCTACCTATCATGTGGGTAACATCAACTCTTCCGACACGTTCTACGGCGACCATGTGGGCGTGCCCGAGGGCCTGGACAGCCTCTACGGCCTGAGAAAGATGGGCGTTATGGCTCTGGAAATGGAAGCCGCGGCCCTCTACATGAACGCTGCCCGGTACGGCAAGCGTGCTCTGTGCATCTGCACCATCTCCGACCATGTGCTGAAGGGCGTGGAAACCACCCCTGAGGAGCGTCAGACCGCTTTCACCACCATGATGAAGGTCGCTCTGGACGTTGCCGTGGAAATGGAGAACAAATAATCTCTTTTCCGGGAGGAATTTCTCATGAAACGCGTATTTCTCATTGTTCTGGACTCCTTTGGTATTGGGCAGATGCCCGATGCCGACAAGTTCGGTGATTTTAACGTAAACACTCTGGGTGCCTGCGCCACCTCTTCCAAGCTCCATATCCCCAACATGGAGGCCGCAGGCCTTGGAAACATCGACGGTGTTACCTGCCTCAAGAAGGCGGAAAAGCCCACCGGCGCTTATGCCCGGCTTACCGAGGCTTCCATGGGCAAGGACACCACCATCGGTCACTGGGAGATTGCCGGCGTGATTTCCCCGGACCCGCTGCCCACCTATCCCCAGGGCTTCCCCCAGGACGTTCTGGATGCCTTTGAGAAGGCCACAGGCCGGGGCTGCCTGTGCAATCTGCCCTACTCCGGCACCGAGGTCATCAAGGACTACGGCGAGGAGCAGCGCAAGACCGGTAAGTGGATTGTCTACACCTCTGCGGACTCCGTATTCCAGGTAGCTGCCAACGAGGAATTCATTCCTCTGGAGGAGCTGTACGACGCCTGCCACAAGGCCCGCCAGATTCTGCGGGGCAAGCACGGCGTGGGCCGTGTCATCGCCCGTCCCTATGTGGGCAACGACAAGGACGGCTACACCCGTACCTCTAACCGCCATGACTACTCCCTGGAGCCCCCCGCCGAAACCCTGCTGGATGCCGTAAAGGCCGCTGGGCTGGACAGCCTGGCTGTTGGCAAAATCCACGACATTTTCGCCGGGGTTGGCACTACGGAGCACGTCTACAATAAGAGCAACGCCGACGGCATGGACCACACTCTGGACTATGCCGACCGGGACTTCCACGGCCTGTGCTTTGTGAACCTGGTGGATTTCGACATGGTCTACGGTCATCGCCGGAATGTGGACGGCTACGCAAATGCTCTGACGGAGTTTGACCAGTGGCTGCCCAAGCTCATGGAGAAGCTGGGACCCGAGGATGTGGTGATGATTACCGCCGACCACGGCTGTGATCCCTCCTACACGGCTACCACCGACCACACCCGGGAGTATGTGCCCCTGCTGGTGATGGGCTCCCAGGTAAAGCCTGTGAACCTGGGCACTCGCAAGAGCTATGCAGACATCGCCGCAACGGTCGCAGAGCTTCTGGGCGTCTCTTACAAGACCCCCGGCGAAAGCTTCGCTGCTCAGATTCTGGCCCGCTGAACAAACCAATCAAATATTTTTGGGGAGGGGCTTTGCCCCTCCCTGTTATACTCACGATACTAACTGCTGAAAAAGGAGGATTACCATGGAACCACAAAAACTGATGGACCTTGCAAGAGAGGCTATGACCCACGCCTATGCACCCTACTCGGGCTATAAGGTGGGTGCGGCCCTGCTCTGTGCCGACGGCACCGTCTACCAGGGCTGCAACATCGAAAACGCATCCTATACCCCCACTGTCTGCGCCGAGCGCACCGCCTTCTTTAAGGCTGTTTATGACGGACACCGTGACTTCCGGGCCATTGCCGTCTGCGGCGGCAAGGATGGCGTGATTTCCGGTTTCTTCCCGCCCTGCGGTGTCTGCCGCCAGGTCATGGGAGAGTTCTGTGACGAGGATTTTACCATCTATATGATCGGCCCGGAGGGCACCTATCAGACCGCATCCCTGGCAGAATTGCTGCCCTATGGCTTCAGCGGAAAAAAGTATATGCGCTAAACCGACTGCGGTGGACAATTGACTTCTGGACGGGTACATTCCTCTGAAATATTGAAGAAAACCTTAAAATTCTGTTGATTTTTTTAAGAGAATATGCGATAATACGGTTGGTATATCCCTATACCAAAACCAAAATTTTTTGGAGGAATGAAATCATGAAGAAGATTCTGGCACTGCTGCTGGCTGTCATGATGGTCGCTGGCCTGTTCGCAGGCTGCGGCGAGAAGGCACCCGCAGAAACCAAGGCTACTGAGACTCAGGCTCCTGCTGCAGAGACCGAGGCTTCTGCTGCTGAGACTGAAGCTGCTACCGAGGCTGCAACTGAGGCTGTCCCCGCTGTGGATGCTACCGGCCGTAAGGTCGCTTTCATCACCGACGTGGGCAACATCGATGACCACGGCTTCAACGAGTACTCCTACGCTGGCGTTACCAAGTTCGCTGAGATGAGCGGCGCCGAGTGCAAGTACTACAAGCCCGCTGGCGATACCGATCAGGACCGTACCGATGCTATCATGCAGGCTGTCAACGACGGCTACGACGTGGTTGTCATGGCTGGCTTCCTGTTTGGACCCGCTTGCTACAACGCTGCTGTTGCAAGCCCCGACACCCTGTTCCTGGCTCTGGACGTCACTCCCTTCGATATGAAGATTGAGGACGGCGAGGTTCCCGCAAACGTTGCTCTGATCACCTACCGTGAGGAGCAGGCTGGCTTCCTGGCTGGCTATGCTGCTGTTGTCGATGGCTACAAGGAGCTGGGCTTCCTGGGCGGCATCGACGTTCCCGCTGTTGTTCGTTTCGGCTACGGCTTCGTTCAGGGCGCTGAGAAGGCCTCTGCTGACCTGGGCTACGATGATGTCAACATCAAGTACTGGTACAGCGGCAGCTTCACTCCCACCGACGAGATCGCAACCAAGATGGACGCATGGTATGTTGAGGGCACCGAGGCTGTCTTCGCTTGCGGCGGCGGTATCTACCTGTCCGCTCTGAGCGCTGCTGAGGCTAACGACGGCCTGCTGATCGGCGTTGACGTTGACCAGTCCTACATCTCCGAGCGCGTGATCACCTCTGCTATGAAGTCCCTGTCCAACTCCGTTGTTCTGGCTCTGACTGAGGCTACTAACAACGACTTCAAGTGGCCTGAGGCTTATGCTGGCAAGTGCCAGGCTCTGGGCGCTGCTGAGAACTGTGTTGGTCTGCCCATGGAGACCTCTCGCTTCGAGACCTTCACCGCTGAGCAGTACAACGAGCTGTTCACCGCTCTGGTTGACGGCACCATCACTGTTGACAACAGCTTCGATTCTTCTGTGCATCCCGCTGTTGAGCACGTCACTGTTGATTGGCAGTAATTCCCTTATGATCTAAAAAAAGGGCCGCCTGCGGGCGGCTCTTTTTTGTTGGATTTGTACTTTTTCTATTGTAATATCTGCTGCTTTTTGGTATAATAGCAACTAGAATACTCGAAATATAGCGAGGGAGTGAATATATGGCGGAATACGTTATTGAAATGCTGAACATCACCAAAGAGTTCCCCGGTATCAAAGCCAACGATAATATTACGCTGCAGCTGCGCAAGGGCGAAATCCACGCACTGCTGGGTGAAAACGGCGCCGGTAAATCTACACTTATGAGTGTTCTGTTCGGCCTGTATCAGCCGGAGCAGGGTGTCATCAAAAAGAACGGAGAGGTCGTCACCATCCGTAACCCCAACGATGCTACTGCACTGCATATCGGCATGGTTCACCAGCACTTTAAGCTGGTTGAGTGCTTCTCTGTTCTGGATAATATCATCTTAGGCGTAGAGGATGCCAAGATGGGTGTTCTTCAGAAGAAGGAAGCCCGAAAGAAAGTCATGGAACTTTCTGAAAAGTACAATCTTCAGATCGACCCCGATGCTCTGGTGTCTGACATTTCCGTCGGTATGCAGCAGCGCGTGGAGATCCTCAAGATGCTGTACCGGGACAATGAAATCCTGATCTTTGACGAGCCCACCGCTGTTCTGACCCCGCAGGAGATTGACGAGCTCATGGAGATCATGCGGGGCTTCAAGGCTGAGGGTAAGTCCATCCTGTTCATCACCCATAAGCTGGCGGAAATCAAGGCGGTTGCAGACCGCTGCTCCATTCTCCGCAAGGGCAAGTACATGGGCACTGTGGATGTGGCAGACACCTCCGTGGAAGAAATGTCCCGCCTGATGGTTGGTCGTGATGTCCAGCTGAAGGTTGAAAAGGCACCCTGCACTCCCGGTGACGCTGTCCTTTCCGTCAATGGGCTGACGGCCTATTCCAAGGCCCACAAGAAGGAAGCTGTGAAGAATGTGTCCTTCACCGTCCACGCAGGCGAGATCGTGTGCCTTGCAGGTATCGAGGGCAACGGTCAGTCCGACTTTGTGAACTGTCTTACCGGCCTTGCCAAGCAGAACGCCGGAACCATCAACCTGTGCGGGCACGATATCAGCCACGCCCCCATTCGTCAGCGCAGCCAGTTCGGTATGAGCCATATTCCTGAGGACCGTCACAAGCACGGTCTGGTTCTGGACTACACCCTGGAACAGAATCTGGTGCTCCAGCGGTACTGGAATCCCGAATTCCAGAAGCACGGCATGATCAAGTTCGATGCCATCCGCAAATATGCCCAGGGCCTCATTGAGCAGTACGACATCCGCAGCGGTCAGGGCCCTGTGACCATTTCCAGAAGTATGTCCGGCGGCAACCAGCAGAAGGCCATCGTTGCCCGCGAAATTGATAAGGATCACCAGCTCATTGTGGCTGTCCAGCCTACCCGTGGCCTGGACGTGGGCGCCATCGAGTATATCCACAAGCAGCTGGTTGCGGAGCGGGATGCCGGCAAGGCCGTGCTTCTGGTCTCTCTGGAGCTGGACGAGGTCATGAATCTGTCTGACCGCATCCTGGTGATGTACGAGGGCGAAATCGTGGGCCAGTTCGATCCCAAAACCACCAACGTTGAGGAGCTGGGCCTCTATATGGCTGGTGCAAAAAGAATGGAGGTACAGGACGCATGAAGAAGTCCCGAAATCTGACAGAAAACGACAGCTTTATGAGCATCCTGGCTTCGATTACTTCGATTGCCATCGGCCTGCTCTTCGGCTTTCTCCTGCTGCTGTGTCTGAACCCCAAGAATGCGGTTCCCGGCATGGCAAACCTGCTCACCAAGGGCGCAACGGATCTGGGCAACGTGCTCTACCGTTCTTCGCCCCTGATTATGGTGGGCCTTTCCGTGGCCTTTGCCTACAAGGTGGGCCTGTTTAACATCGGTGCTTCCGGTCAGTATACCATGGGTGCATTCATCGCCCTGACCTTCGCTGTGAAGCTCCAGATGCCCTGGTGGGTGTGCCTGCTGGGCGCAGCCATCGGCGGTGCCTTCTGGGGTATCTTCCCCGGCCTCTTCAAGGCCCTCTTTAATGTCAACGAAGTGCTTACCTCCATCATGTTCAACTGGATTGGCATGAACCTGGTAAACTTCTTCATTGCCAATATGCCCATTATGCTGGCCACGGCCTGGGGCTCCACTGCCTCCGACCGTACCGCTCCTCTGACAGAAGCCAACCCCGCCGCTATCATTCCTCACGGCGGTCTGGACAAGCTTCTCAACTACCCCTACGTGAATATCAGCATCTTCATCGCCATTATCATTGCCATTGTCATGTGGGTGATCCTGCAGAAGACCACCTTCGGTTATGAGCTGAAGGCCTGCGGTCTCAGCCGCAACGCCGCAGAATACGCCGGCATCAATGCGAAGAAGAACATCGTTCTGTCCATGGTGATCTCCGGCGCCCTTGCCGGTATCGGCGGCGGCCTGTTCTACCTGGCCGGCGGCGGACAGTACACCATTTTGCAGCAAATCGAAAGTGCAGGCTTTGACGGCATCACCGTTGCGCTGCTGGCAAACTGCCATCCCATCGGCTCGATTTTCAGTGCCATCTTCCTGAGCTATCTGCGTCTGGGCGGAACTGCTATGCAGTCCCAGGGCTTTGCTACTGAGGCTACCGAGATCGTTACCTCGGTCATTGTCTACCTTGCCGCTTTTGCGCTGCTGATGCGTATGACTCTGGGCAAGCTTATGACCCGGAAGAAGAAGGAGGAGAAAGCAAAATGAGCTCTACCACAATTGCTAGTATTCTGAACCTCACCATCTGCTTTGCACTCCCCCTGATGCTGGTTGCTCTGGGCGGTATGTTTGCCGAGCGTTCCGGCGTCATTAACCTGGCTCTGGAAGGTGTTATGATTATGGGTGCCCTGGCATCCACCCTGACCCTCCGGGCTATGGATGCCGCCGGCTGGGGCGAGCAGGTGCTCACCTCTCAGCTGGGTGTCCTGCTGGCAGCCCTCATTGCAGGTGTTGTGGGCATGATCTTCTCTCTGCTGCTGGCCTTCGCTGCCGTCAACCTGAAGGCAAACCAGACCATCAGCGGCACCGCTCTGAACCTCTTTGCACCTGCCTTCTGCCTGGTTGTGGCATGGGCTGTCCAGGGTCAGGGCAAGACCAGTATCTTCATCCCCAGCTGGACCCGCTGGACTCCCAAGCAGATGGGGATTCCCGGCAACGTTCGGACGGATTTCCTGCCTGCTCTCTTTAAGAAGTTCTATATCACCATCCCTCTGGCACTGATCCTGCTGGTAATCGCCTGGTTCGTGCTGTACAAGACCCGCTTTGGTCTGCGGCTCCGTGCCTGCGGCGAGCATCCCCAGGCTGCGGACTCTGTGGGCATCAATGTCTACAAGATGCGTTATGCCGGCGTGATGATCTCCGGCTTCCTGGCTGGCGTGGGCGGCCTTGCCTACGTGCTGCCTGTGGGTACCACCTTCGAGGCTGAGGTCGGCGGCTACGGCTTCCTGGCCCTGGCAGTTATGATCTTCGGTAACTGGAAGCCCCTGCAGATTTTCTTCTGCTCGTTGTTCTTCGCCCTCTTTAAGGTCATCGGCACCTACTACACCCTGATTCCGTTCCTGCCCAAATTTGACGGCGTGGCTCGAATCTCCAACCTCTATAATCTGCTGCCCTACGTGGTCACCATCATCATCCTGATTCTGACCTCCAAGAATTCCCGGGCACCGAAGGCAGAGGGTATCCCCTACGACAAGGGAACCCGCTGAATTTCAGAATTCCTATCAAAAGAGCCCCGAACCAGACGGTTCGGGGCTCTTGAGACTGTGGTCAAACCCCTTTGGGGCTT
>JAHHRT010000039.1 GCA_020025615.1 Oscillospiraceae bacterium
ACAGTCCACCGGACTGTCCCATTTAGATGGGTTCGAGTTCGTTCACGGCGCGAAAAAGCCTCTCTGCGCATACGCACAGAGAGGCTTTTTGGTGCCGGTGACCGGACTCGAACCGGTACGCCATCGCTGGCGGTGGATTTTGAGTCCACTACGTCTACCATTCCATCACACCGGCATTTACCACCATAGTATAATATACTTGCGCGTAAAAAGCAAGAAGAAGTTTTTGCGCTGAACGAAACGGTGGGAAAATGGCCTTGACTTCTCTATCCCAGATTATTACAATATAACAGATGGTAAAAATGATAACCGCTAATGGGAGAAAAGAGGCGGATATATGCGAAAATTCTTCCGAAATCTTTTCATTGTCTTCGTAATTCTCATCGTCCTGATTCTGGCCCTCTGGGGCGGGAAATACATATTTCATCGGAATTATGTCATCCTGGACGGAAAACCTTGCAGCCGACAAACCACCTCACTGGATCTATCCGGTCAGGCTGAGGTCGATTTGGATACCCTGGCAGAGCTGAAAAATCTTCAGCATCTGGATCTGCGGGGCACCGGGATCACCCTGGGGGAACACGAGTGGCTGCAACGGCAGATTCCCCAGTGTGAAATCGACTGGGAGGTTCTGTTTCAGGGAACCTACTATCAGCCGGATGTAGAAGATCTTACAATCACCTCTCTGAATATGGGAGATGTGGTGCTGCTGGACTACCTGCCCAACCTCACCGATATCGATGCCCGGGAATGTAAGGACTATGATGCGCTGGCAGAGCTTGCCAGGAACCGCCCGGAGTGCCGGGTGCTGTACAATGTAGAAATTGGCGGTCAGCTGTGGGATCAGGACACGGAGGAACTGATTCTGCCCGGGGCGGATTCTGCGGAGCTTTCCCAGCGGCTTCCGGCACTTCTGAAACTGAAGACCGTACAGTTGACGGAGCCTCTGCCAGGCCCGGAGGAGATTCAGACCTTGGCGGCCCAGCTGCCCCAGGTGGAATTTACCTGGCAGGTGGCCTTTGGAGAAAACACCTATGATGGCTCCGCCAGAGAGCTGGCGCTTTTGTATTTGCAGGGAACCCGGGAGCTGATAGAAAAGCTTCCTTACTTCCCGGAATTGGAACGGCTGGACCTTCGGGGCGGGCGGTTCCTGCCGGAGGAGCGGCAGGCGCTGGAACAGCAGTATCCCCAGGTGGAAATCCTGTGGGATGTGGTCATCGACGGTACAGCGATTCCCGTGGACACCAAAACTCTGGACCTTTCGGGGCATACTGCGCTGAGCCTTTCGGAGCTGGAGGCGGCGTTCCCCTATCTGCCGGACCTCCGGAAGGTGGTCCTTTGCGACTGCGGCTTTTCCAGCGAGGAGCTGGATTCGCTGAACCGAAAGTACGAAAATATCCGAATTGTCTGGAATGTGACCATCGGCGGTCGGAACACCCGGACGGACGAGACCTATTTCGCCCCCAACAAGTGGGGCATCAAGCTGAACGATGAGAACAGCTATGATCTGCGGTACTGCACGGACATGGTTTGCGTGGACATCGGTCACATGAAGAATGTGACGAACTGTGAGTGGGCGGCGTTTATGCCGGAGCTTACCTACCTGATTGTGGCGGAAACCAGTATCCGGGATTTAAGCCCATTGAAGGACCTGAAAAAACTGAAATATCTGGAAGCATTTCTGGCCCCGGTGACAGACCTCACCCCGCTGGTGGGCTGTACGGCCCTGGAGGATCTGAACCTCTGCTATACCTATGGAGACCCGGAGCCCATTGGGGAAATGACCTGGCTGAAGCGGGTCTGGTGGACTAAGAACTGGAAGGCCCAGGTTGAGCTTCCGGGGAAGCTCCCCAATACCTATTTTGAATTTGCGTCGCCCTCGTCAACAGGCAATGGGTGGCGGGAAGGCCCTCTCTACTATGCGATGCGGGACTACATCGGCATGGGATATATGAAAGGCTGAGAGAAATTTGGGAGGAATGAACATGAATAAAACGAAAAAAATTCTGGCGGCCCTGGCAATCGTGCTGGCCCTGGCTCTGGTCGGAACCCTGAGCGCCTTTGCCTGGTTCCGTATGACCCACGTAAAGGTGGAGGGCGTGCTCTATGAGAAGAAGATGGAGCTGCTGGATCTGCGGGGAACCGATGCTTCCCTGGAGCACTATCGCAATCTGCGCAGTGCTCTGCCGGGTTGTGTGATTCGCTGGGATGTACCCTTCCAGGGACAGCGGTATCCCGATGATCTTTCCGAGATCACCGTCACCACCCTGACGGAAGAGGACATCCAAATGCTGGACTATATGCCGAGACTTTCTCATGTGGATGCCACCCAGTGTGAGGACTACGAGACGATCCTGAGCTTCAAGGCCCATCGCCCGGACTGCCAGGTGGACTACAGAATTCATTTGGGCGACCAGGCTCTGGAGCCCAATGTGGAAAGCGCTGAGTTTGTGGTGGATGAGATTACAGCCCAGGATTTCAGAGAGGCTGCTGCCTATCTGCCCAATCTGAAGGCGGTCCACTTCTCCGACCCTGCCGTCCCCGCAGAGGACCTCTACGCCCTGCAAGAGGAATTCCCTCAGATTGCATTTACCTGGGACAAGATTGTCCTGGGCAAGAGAATGGGGATGGATACCACCGAACTGATTTTCTCCGGCACCAAGGTGGAAAGCGCCCAGAAGGTGGAAACCCTGGCGGCCTATTTCCCCAATCTGGAAAAGGTGGAAATGGTGGACTGCGATGTCTCCAATGAGGACATGGCAGCCTATCGGGAACGGGTTCGCGGCAAGTATCAGGTCATCTGGGGTGTCCAGGTGGGCCAGGCCTACCTCCGTACCGATGAAAAGGGCTTTATCCCCAGCAACCATGCGCTGCGGGTCACCAATGATGACCTCAATAACCTGCGGTTCTGCGAAGGCCTCATTGCGGTGGATCTGGGACATATCGGTGTTGGCAACCTCTCCTGGGTGTCCGGCACACCCCACCTCAAGTACCTCATTGTGGGTGACGGCAATGTGAGAAATGAGGATGTTGTGCACCTGAGCCAGCTGAAGGAGCTGACCTATCTGGAGATTTTCATGAGCCCGGTGACGGATATCTCTCCTTTGGTGGAATGTACGGCCCTGGAAGATCTGAACCTGTCCAGATCCTATGTGGATGTGAAGCCCTTGGGCGAGATGACCTGGCTCAAAAACCTCTGGCTCCTGGGCAATAAGACCAAGGCGGCGGATGCAGAGTATCTCAGAGAGCATCTGCCCAATACCCGGGTGGAGACCGGCTATCACAGCACCTGCCACGGCAGAGGCTGGCGGGATATGCAGAGCTACCGGGATATGCGGGATGCTCTGGGTATGTGGTACATGAAGGGCTGATCAGCCTTACAAAGCGGTGCCTGCCGCAGAATCTACATTCTGCGGCAGGTGCTTTTTTATATACGGGTATATACGGGTTTACGGGCTTTTGACAAAAAACTGGAAAATCTTAAAGAATCCCTAAAAGAATGTGGCCCCATCCTTCCTTGACAGCCTTGTCCCCATGCGATATAATGTGCCCAGAGGTGATTTTATGAAGATCAAGAAAATTTTGAATCTTGTGATTATTCTTGCCCTTGTGGTTGTTTTTGCGGTCAGTGCCTTTATGGTCGGACGCTATTTCCTGGATTCCAAAAAGCAGAGCGATGAGTATGATAAGCTTTCTGAAATGGTAAGCAGACCCACGGAGTCCGCAGCACCTACCCAGGCTCCAACCCAGCCGTCTGAGGCTCCCACGGAGCAGACTGCACCTCAGAAGCCTAAGGAGCCCCAGATTCTCCCGGCCTATGCCGATGTCTATGCCCTCAACGGCGACATGGTTGGCTGGATCAAGATTGAAGGCACCAAGGTGGATTATCCTGTGATGCATACCCCCGAGCGGCCCAACTACTACTTAAAGCGGGACTTTAAGGGCAACGCCAGCGACTGGGGCTGCATTTATATGCGGGAAGAGTGCGACATCAACAAGCCCAGTGACAACATCACCCTGTACGGTCACTGCATGAACGATGGCTCTATGTTCGCAGCATTGCATAACTATGGCAAAAAGTCCTTCTGGGAAGAACATAAGGACATTTACTTTGACTCCCTCACCGAGTACCACGTTTATGAGATCTTCTCTGTTTTCAAGACCTCTGCAAACGTGGGCGAGGGCTTTGCCTATCATCAGATGGTGGATGCCGCAGACGAGAAGGAATTTAACGACTTTATTGCGGAGTGTAAGAAGCTGTCCTTCTACGATACAGGAATCACCCCCGTTTACGGCGACAAGATCATTTGTCTGTCTACCTGTGAATACACCCTGGACAACGGCCGCCTGGTTGTGGCTGCACGCCGGATTGCCTGATATTTTCGATTTCCCGGACGGAGCCTTCCGTTCGGGAAATTTTTTTGAAAGGAAGAAAATGCGGACGGTCCGGGAAAATTTACCGCTTGCACGGGAATTATAAATTCTTACCGGAAAACCCGGCGATTTCGTGGATTATTTGTACCACTTTGGCGAATTGCCCAAAAGCAGGTATATTTTTGTGAGCGAATAAAAATATATTGACTTTTGAATGTGCGAGTGGTATCCTGTAATCAGTACATGAGTACTGAATCAAATCGTGCAGTCAACCGCCTCGGCGGCAGCTGCACACACACCAATGTGCAGTGCTCCACGCCAACGGAAGCTGCATGAATCCTGTATGTGCTGAGCCATTACAACGGCAGGCACTAACACATAATACAAGGAGATTGATTATCATGGAATTCAAAACTGACATCGAAATTGCACAGGAAACCGAAATGCTCCCCATCACCGAGATTGCTAAGACTGCCGGTGTTGATGAAAAGTATCTGGAGCAGTACGGCAAGTACAAGGCTAAGGTCGACTACAACCTCCTCAACGAGGTTAAGCGTCCTGATGGCAAGCTGATTCTGGTCACCGCTATTAACCCCACTCCCGCTGGCGAAGGCAAGACCACCACGACCGTTGGTCTGGCAGACGGCATGCGCAGACTGGGCAAGAATGTTATCGTTGCTCTGCGTGAGCCCTCCCTGGGACCTGTCTTTGGTGTCAAGGGCGGTGCAGCCGGCGGCGGTTACGCTCAGGTTGTTCCTATGGAGGACATCAACCTGCACTTCACCGGTGACTTCCATGCAATCGGCGCAGCAAACAACCTGCTGGCCGCAATGCTCGATAACCATATTTACCAGGGCAACGCTCTGGGTATCGACCCCCGTCAGATTACCTGGCGCCGCTGCGTCGATATGAACGACCGTCAGCTGCGTTTCGTGGTGAACGGCCTGGGCGGCAAGACCAACGGTATGCCCCGTGAGGATGGCTACGACATCACCGTCGCTTCCGAAATCATGGCAGTCCTGTGCCTGGCTTCCGACATTACCGACCTCAAGAACCGTCTGGCTCGTCTGGTGGTAGCTTACACCCGTGAGGGCAAGCCCATCACTGCTGGCGATCTGCACGCTCAGGGCGCTATGGCTGCTCTGCTGAAGGATGCTCTGAAGCCCAACCTGGTTCAGACCCTGGAGCACAGCCCCGCATTCGTCCACGGCGGCCCCTTCGCTAACATTGCTCATGGCTGTAACTCCGTTACCGCTACCAAGATTGCAATGCGTCTGAGCGACTACACCATCACCGAGGCCGGCTTCGGCGCTGACCTGGGTGCTGAGAAGTTCCTGGATATCAAGTGCCGTATGGCAAACCTGCATCCTTCCTGCGTCGTCCTGGTTGCTACCGCCCGTGCCCTCAAGTACAACGGCGGCGTGCCCAAGGCTGAGACCAGCAAGGAGAACCTGGAAGCTCTGGAGAAGGGCCTGCCCAACCTGCTGCAGCACGTGGAGAACATCACCAAGGTTTACAAGCTGCCCTGCGTGGTCGCTATCAACCGCTTCCCCACTGACACTGAGGCTGAGCTGGAGCTCATCGAGCGTAAGTGCAAGGAGCTGGGCGTCAACGTTGCTCTGTCCGAGGTTTGGGGCAAGGGCGGCGAAGGCGGCATCGAGCTGGCTAAGGAAGTCATGCGTCTGTGCGACGAGCCCAATGACTTCACCTTTGCTTACGAGCTGGACCTCACCATCAAGGAGAAGATCGAGGCTATCGCCAAGAAGATCTATCATGCTGACGGCGTGAACTTCACTGCGAACGCTGAGAAGCAGATCAAGACCCTCACCGAGCTGGGCTACGACAAGATGCCCATCTGCATGGCTAAGACTCAGTATTCCTTCTCTGACGATCAGACCAAGCTGGGCGCACCCAGAAACTTCACCATCACCGTTCGGAACGTCAAGGTTTCCGCAGGTGCTGGCTTCCTGGTTGCCCTCACCGGCGAGATCATGACCATGCCCGGCCTGCCCAAGGTTCCCGCTGCTGAGCGTATCGACGTGGATGAGACCGGCAAGATCACTGGCCTGTTCTAATCGTTAAATCTCTCAAAAAAGCACAGGCGGGCCCCGCCTGTGCTTTTTATGACAGTTTGAGAAATCCCCAAAAAAGAATGAAGGAGAAAAACACATTATGGATATGACCCTGGAAAGCTGCCGCAAGTTTGTGGAAGTCCTGGCCTCCGATGCTCCTGCTCCCGGCGGCGGCGGTGCTGCCGCTCTGGTTGGTGCCATCGGCACCGCTCTGGGCAACATGGTTGGCTCTCTTACCGTTGGCAAGAAGAAGTATGCCGAGGTGGAGGAAGAGATCCTGGCCCTCAAGGCAAAGTGCGACAAGCTGCAGAAGGAGCTGCTGGATCAGGTGGAGGCTGACGACATCGGCTTTGTGCCCCTGGCGAAGGCCTACGGAATTCCCAAGGATGACCCCAACCGGGCTGAGATCCTGGAGAAGGCTACCGTCACCGCCTGCGCGGTCCCCATGCACATCATGGAGCTGTGCTGCCAGTCTCTGGACTGCATCGCTGTGTTTGCTGCAAAGGGTTCCCGTCTGGCTGTTTCCGATGCCGGCTGCGCCGCTGTGTGCTGCAAGGCCGCTATGCAGGCTGCTTCTCTCAACGTGTTCATCAACACCAAGAGCCTCAAGAATCGGGACGTGGCAGAGGAGATGAACCGTCAGGCCAATGTGATGCTCAATAAGTATTGCGGCCTGGCTGACGATATCTTCGAGGAAGTCCGGGATAACTTTAGATAATTCTATCGACATATTGGAGGAAAAATAGAAAATGGCAAAACTGTTACTGGGTAAGGAAGTTACCGATGCACTGAACGCAAATCTGCAGACCCGTACCGCTGCTCTGCGGGAGAAGGGTATTGTTCCCACTCTGGGTATCGTCCGTGTTGGCGAGAACCCCAGCGACCTCAGCTACGAGCGGGGCGCAACCAAGCGCGCTGAGCTGGTTGGCGTGGAAGTCAAGAAGTTCGAGCTGCCCGAGGATGCAACCAAGGAGCAGGTCCTGGCTGTCATCGACCAGGTGAACGCTGACGATTCCATCCACGGCGTCCTCATGTTCCGTCCTCTGCCCAAGCACCTGAAGGGCGACCAGAACGAGATCTGCAACCGTCTGGACCCCAAGAAGGACGTGGACTGCATGACCCATATGTCCAACGCCGGTGTGTTTGAAGGCCTGAACGATCTGGGCTTTGCACCCTGCACCCCCGCAGCCTGCATGGAGATTCTGGACTACTACGGCATTGACTGCAAGGGCAAGAGCGCTGCTGTCATCGGTCGTTCTCTGGTGGTTGGCAAGCCCGCTGCTATGATGCTCATGGGCAAGAACGCTACCGTTACCACCTGCCACACCAAGACCGTCAACACTCCTGAGATCTGCCGCAACGCTGACATCATCGTGTCCGCTGCCGGTGTGCTCAACAGCCTGACTGCTGAGTACGTCCGTCCCGGTCAGGTGGTCATCGATGTGTCCATCAACTGGGATGACAACAAGATCAACGCCAAGGGCGGCAAGGGCGGCATTGCCGGCGACGCCAAGTTTGAAGAGGTTGAGCCCATTGTTGAGGCTATCACCCCCGTGCCCGGCGGTGTTGGCAGCGTGACCACCAGCGTGCTCATGAAGCACGTGGTTGAGGCTGCTGAGAGAGTCTAAACGTTTTGCCTCTGAACGGCACTTCCCATTCAGGGGGTGCTGTTCAGGGGCCTTTTTTCATTTTTTGGGAGGTAGGACAATGAAAAAACTGAAATCCCTTTCGGAAGGCGAATTCCTGAAACTGATCTTTTTGCTTCTGTCTGCAAGCTTCCTAGTGGGCGCTGTGTGTATGCCCGACCGTGGAACCATGTTCCGGGGCCTGGTGCAGATCGTGGCCCAGCCCGCCAAGATCCCCACCAACTATTTTGCAGTGGGCGGCTTTGCGGCAACCTTTCTCAATATGGGCCTGGTGGGCCTGATCTGCTGGGGCCTCTTTGTGGTGTTTCACAGCACCCCCAGCAATGTCTCCAATCTGGCGGTGATCCTCACCATCGGCTTCGGCTCCTGGGGCATCAACATCCTTAACGTGTGGCCCACCATCGCCGGTGTGCTGCTCTACTGTGCCCTCAAGCACGAGAAGCCCGGACAGAATGTGAATGCCATGCTGTTTTCTACCGGCATCGCCCCCCTCATCACGGACCTGATGATCCGCTACCCCCATGCAGAGGTGGTGGGATTTGGTCTGGGCCGGGTGGTTCTTGCCATTGCGATAGGTCTGTGCATCGGCCTGTTCCTGCCCGCCGGACTGGCATTTTCTCCCAAGGTTCACAAGGGCTTTGACCTCTACAGTGCAGCCCTGCCTGTGGGCATGATGGCCTTCTTCTTACAGGCCGCGCTGTTTAAGACCATGGGTGTGGCCCTGCCGGCGGCCCCGGATGCGGCAGACCTTCAGGTGACAGCCAGGGCGGCAGTGAATATTTTCTGCTGCCTGGTCTTCGGCGGTGCCGTGGTGCTGGCCTTTGCCATGGGTGCCAAGTGGTCGGACTATGTGACTTTGCTCCGGGACCCTGACCTGGTGAGCAACTTCTCCTCCACCTATGGCAACGCTGTGTTCCTCATGAACCTGGGCTTCTTCGGCCTGTTCATTCTGGGCTACTACAATCTCATCGGTGCCAGCTTTAACGGCGTGACGATGGGCATCATCTTCTGTATGCTGTCCACCTGCAACTCCGGCTCCCATCCCGGAAACGTCTGGCCCATCATGCTGGGCTATATCGTAATGTCTGCGGTGTTCGGTGTGCTGTCCAACCTGGCAGGCGGCAGCTTCTCCGGTGCCATCAATGCCCAGGCCATTGTCATCGGCCTGTGCTACGCCAACGGCCTCAGCCCCATTGCGGATAAGTACGGCTGGCAGTATGGCTTCCTGGCAAGCTCCATGCACTACATCCTGGTTACCTCGGTGCCTTTACTCCACGGCGGCTACTGCCTGTATAACGGCGGCTTTACCGCGGCCCTCATCTGTATGATTCTGGTGCCTCAGCTGGAGCGGTTCTTTAAGACCCGCGAGGAAAAGAAGGCATTGAAGGCCTGAGCTTTTACCTGCAAATCGGTCAGAAGCTTCTCAACATGAAACGACCGCACCCGAACACTCGGGTGCGGCTTTTTTGCCCGTTTGCGGAGACAGAAAGGTGAAAATTGACATCTCAGGGTGCCGGGTCCCCGCTTGAACAAACCAAGGGAATATGGTAAAATCGAATCAAAGCCATTGCAGAGAAACGGTGCCTGATGTTCGGGGATTGTCCCGGTTTTACAAAGCACCAACAGCACCCCGGGGATATTCCGCCATGGGGAATCTCTGCGGCAGTACAGGCGCGGCTGTGTGGAATTTCTTCCACCGGACAGACTGCGTGAGCAGGGAAGCTTCTTCCAGAAAAAATTTTTGCAGCCGGAAGGACCGGCGCAGTGAACAGTAAGGAGTGCAAGCTATGGAATCTTACAACCAGAAAAGACCGAGCAGCGGCAGAGAAGGCTGCGTGAAAGCCCATTCAGACCATCGTTTCTACCGGACAGAGCTGGAACGGGAGCAGCAGTCCAGCAGCTTCCGCTATGACCTCAACGGACTGTGGCGATTCCACTATGCCAAAAATCCGGCCCAGGTGATTCCGGGCTTTGAAAAAGACGAATACTCCTGCAAGAATTGGGACTATATCCGGGTCCCTGCCCATATCCAGCTGGAGGGATATGATGCCCCCCAATATGCCAACACCCAGTATCCCTGGGAGGGCCACGAGGCTCTGATTCCCGGTCAGGTTCCCCAGGACTTTAACCCGGTGGCAAGCTATGTGAAGTATTTTGAAGTGCCAAAGGCCATGGCGGGAGAGCGGATTTTCCTGGCCCTGGAAGGTGCTGAAAGTGCGGCGGCGGTCTGGCTCAACGGTGCCTATATCGGCTACCACGAGGACTCCTTCACCCCCGGCGAATTTGAGCTCACCGACCACATCCGGGCGGGAGAAAACAAGCTGGCAGTTCAGGTGACCAAGTGGTGCCTGGGCAGCTGGTGCGAGGACCAGGATTTCTTCCGGTTCAGCGGTCTCTATCGGGATGTATATCTCTATTCCATCCCAAAGACCCATTTGTGGGACCTGAAAATTCAGGCCATTCCCAGTGTGGATTTGCAGACAGCGGCCTTCCGCCTGGATGGAGAGACCGACGGCAGGGGACAGATTCGCATCGAGCTGAAGGACGGGAAGACCACGGTATTTCAGGCGGACCAGCCCCTGGAAGGCGGCTTCCAGCTGGAGACCCAAATCGACCATCCCAAGCTTTGGAGCAGTGAGGACCCCTATCTTTATGACTGTCTGCTGACCGTGTTCGATGACCGGGGCCAGGCCCAGGAGTATATTCAGGAGGCGGTGGGCTTCCGCCGCTTTGAGCTCCGGGATTCCCTGATGTGTCTCAACGGAAAGCGAATCCAATTCTGCGGTGTCAACCGCCATGAATTCACCAGCCTTCGGGGCAGAAGTGTGACAGAAGCGGATGTGGAGCGGGATTTGCGGATTATGAAGCAGAACAACATCAACGCCATCCGCACCAGCCACTATCCCAACACCTCCTGGCTGTATCGCCTGTGCGACCGCTATGGCCTGTATCTCATCGATGAAACCAATCTGGAGACCCACGGCACCTGGGATATGATGGAAAGCCCGGAGGACCTGGCCCGTGTGGTGCCCGGGGATGACCCCCAGTGGCGGGAAATGCTGCTGGAGCGGGTCAACTCCGTATATGAGCGGGATAAAAATCATCCCTCTGTGCTGATTTGGTCCTGCGGCAATGAGTCCTTTGGCGGCAGTGTCATCTATGATATGTCCCAGCGGTTCCGGCAGAAGGACCCCACCCGCCTGGTGCACTACGAGGGCATCTTTAACGACAGACGCTACCCGGACACCAGCGATGTGGAAAGCCAGATGTATACCCCGGCGGCGGAGATTGAAGCCTTCCTGAAGGTCCACCGGGATAAGCCCTTTATCTGCTGTGAGTATGCCCACGCCATGGGCAACTCCTGCGGTGCCCTCCATAAGTATACCGAGCTTTCCCTGCGGGAGCCTCTCTACCAGGGCGGCTTTATCTGGGACTTTGCAGATCAGGCCATTCTAAAGAAAAACCGCTATGGAGAGCCCTTCTATGCCTACGGCGGCGATTTCGACGACTATCCCACTGACTACAGCTTCAGCGGCAATGGCCTGGTAGACGGGGGCCGCAGGCTCTCTCCCAAAATGCAGGAGGTGAAGTTCCTGTATCAGCCCGTGTCTCTGGAGGTAGAGCCGGACCGGGTGCGGATTTGCAACCACAGTCTGTTCACCAATACCCAGCAATGGGAGTGCCGGGTGCGGGTGGAGCGATTCGGTCGTCAGGTAGAGAAGAAGGACCTGGTCACGGCAGTGCCGCCGCTGGAAGAAAGGACCTATCCGCTGGACCTGGTTCCTCAGACCCAGCCGGGAGAATACACCGTGACGGTTTCCTTCCACCTGCGGGAGAAAACCCTGTGGGCAGAGGCCGGACACGAGGTGGCCTTCGGTCAGACCGCCTATCGGGTCCAGGGACGCAAAGCCCCGCAGGCCCCCGGCCCCGTGGTGGTGAACAGCAAGCATAACATCGGTGTACATGGCGAAGGGTTTGCTGTGATGTTCTCGAAGCTCACCGGCGGCCTGGTTTCCTACCGCTACGGCGGCAGAGAGCTGCTGGACGGTATGCCCAAGCCCAACTTCTGGCGCGCGCCCACAGACAACGACCGGGGAAATCTCATGGGGGCACGGTATGGTCAGTGGAAGCTTGCCAGCCTGTACCTCAGCAATCGGCAGGTGACCCGGGAATCCCCTGCCATGAAGGCAATGCCCATGCACTTTGCGGAGAAGCCCAACAGCGCGGTGGTTGGATTCACCTATTGGCTGCCGACCACGCCGGAGTCATTCTGCACGCTGGACTATGAGGTCTTCGGAGACGGCAAGGTCACGGTGACATTGCACTATGATCCGGTCCCGGAATTGGGCGATATGCCGGAGTTTGGCGTGATCTTCCCCCTGAAAGCGGATTTCGACCATCTGCACTGGTACGGTTTCGGTCCCAGCGACACCTATGCGGACCGTAAGCACGGCGCAAAGCTGGGCCTGTATGAGAATCTGGTCAGCGGCAACCTGGCGCCCTATCTGGTGCCGCAGGAGTGCGGCAATAAGGAGGGCGTGCGCTTTGCGGCTGTGACCGATGAAAAGGGCAGGGGAATACTCTTTGAGGCCCAGAAGGGCCAGGCCATGTCCTTCTCGGCTCTGCCTTACACGCCCCACCAGATGGAGGAGGCGGCCCATCCCTATGAGCTGCCCAAGGTGCATCATACCTATGTCCGTGCGGCAATGGCCCAGATGGGCGTGGGCGGTGATGACAGCTGGGGAGCACGCACCCATGAAGAGTATCTTCTTCCGCGCAATACCCCGCTGGACTTTACCTTCTCCTTCCGCGGCATCTGAAAACACCCCTCGGCGCATGGAGAAAGCCTCGTAACGCTTTGCCGAAAACGAAGGTTTTTAGATTGTCAAAAAAGCCTCGCAGAGTTTGCCGCTTCTGCGGCAAATAAAATCTAAATCA
>JAHHRT010000004.1 GCA_020025615.1 Oscillospiraceae bacterium
AAGCGTGGGGTCTGCCGCAGATCTTGCAGCGGTTGTAGCGGCGGCTGGAGAACTTAGGCTCAGCCTGCTGCTTCAGGATCATAGACTTCTTAGCCATTTTCTACTCCTCCTAAATCAAGCGTGGAAGGGAGCGCCCAGCTGGGTCAGCAGCTCTTTGGCTTCCTCGTCGTTGGTGGCGCTGGTGCAGATGCAGATATCCATACCGCGAATCTTGTCCACCTTGTCGTACTCGATCTCAGGGAAGATCAGCTGCTCCTTGAGGCCGAAAGCGTAGTTGCCGCGGCCGTCAAAGGAGTTGGGGTTGATGCCGCGGAAGTCGCGGACACGAGGCAGAGCCACGCTGAACAGACGGTCCAGGAACTCATACATCTTATCGCCGCGGAGGGTAACCTTCACGCCGACAACTTCGCCCTCACGGAGCTTGAAGTTTGCAACGGACTTACGAGCCTTGCAGGTCACGGGCTTCTGGCCGGTGATAGCAGCGATGTCCTTGCAAATAGCCTCGATCTCCTTGGCATTGTTCTTGCTCTCGCCGCAACCGACGTTCACAATAACCTTCTCCAGCTTGGGGATCTGCATAACGCTCTTGTAGCCGAACTTCTGATTCAGAGCGGGAGCGATCTCAGCAACATATTTTTCTTTCATTCTGCTAGCCATGATTTAACTCTCCTCTCTTAGATTTCGGCGCCGCACTTGCGGCAAACGCGAACCTTCTTGCCATCGACCATCTTGTAGCCGACGCGGACACCCTTACCGCACTTATCGCAGTAGAGAGCAACCTTGCAGCTGCGGATGGGGGTCTCCTTCTTTACGATGCCACCGGTCTCGCCCTGACGGCGGGGCTTGGTGTGGCAGGTAGCGACGTTGACCTTCTCCACGATGACCTTGTTCTCGCTGGGCATGGCCACCAGGACCTTGCCCTTAACGCCCTTGTCCTTACCGGACAGAACGATAACGGTATCATTCTTCTTAATGTTCATTCCTTCGGTTCCCCCTTAGATGACTTCGGGTGCCAGGGAGAGGATCTTCATGTAATCTCTCTCACGCAGCTCACGTGCCACCGGTCCAAAGATACGGGTACCACGAGGATTCTTGTCGTCCTTGATGATGACAGCAGCGTTCTCATCGAAACGCACGTAGCTGCCATCCTCACGACGGACGCCCCGCTTGGTACGGACGATAACAGCCTTAACGACTTCGCCCTTCTTCACAGTGCCGCCAGGAGCAGCCTTACGAACGGAAGCAACGATAACATCGCCGATGTTGCCGAACTTACGCTTAGAGCCGCCCAGAACACGGATGCAGTGGATTTCCTTAGCGCCGGTGTTGTCGGCAACCTTCAGGTAGCTTTCCTGTTGAATCATAGTTGTCCGACCTCCTTACTTAGCCTTTTCGATAATTCTGATGAGTCTCCATCTCTTGTCCTTGGACAGGGGACGAGTCTCCATGACCTCAACGGTATCGCCGATGCCGCACTCGTTGTTCTCGTCGTGTGCCTTCAGCTTGTAGGTCCGCTTCATGGTCTTCTTGTACAGAGGATGCTGCACGCTATCCTCGATCGCAACCACAATGGTCTTGTCCATCTTATCGGAGACAACCTGACCAATTCTGGTTTTGCGGAAAGCTCTGGTATTTTCAGTCATAATCGCTTACCTCCTCAGACGTTGGTCTCTTTCTCACGAATAATGGTCTTGATGCGGGCAATGTCCTTCTTGACAGCAGCCAACTGCATGGGGTTGTCCAGCTGGTTGGTTGCATGCTGCATCCGCAGCATGAACAGATCCTTCTTCAGGTCGTTCAGCTTCTTCTGCAGGTCCTCAACGGACAGGCTGCGAACTTCTTTGATCTGATTTGCCTTCATCATTATTCACCACCAATCTCAGTTTCGACTTCCTTGGTGATGATGCGGGTCTTGATGGGCAGCTTATGCTGAGCCAGACGCAGAGCCTCGCGGGCGACCTCTTCAGAGACGCCACCGATTTCGAACATCACCTTCTGATTCTTAACGACTGCGACCCAGCCTTCGGGAGCGCCCTTACCGGAACCCATTCGGGAACCCAGGCCCTTCTTGGAATAAGGCTTGTCGGGGAAAATCTTAATCCAGACCTTACCACCACGCTTGGTGTAACGGGTCATGGCGATACGAGCTGCCTCGATCTGATTGCCGGTGATCCAGCCGGGCTCCAGAGCCTGGATGCCGTAATCACCATAGGAAACCTTGTTACCGCGGGTGGCAGCGCCGGTCATACGACCACGCTGAACCTTACGGTACTTTACTCTTTTGGGCATCAGCATTAGCGGTTGCCTCCTTCTCTACGAGTATAGGGTCTGTCGCCGTTGCGGCGGTCATGACGGCGGTCGCCGCCGTTACGACGGTCGCGGCGCTCACGGCGCTCACGGGGAGCGGGCTCGGGAGCAGCAGCGCGCAGAGTGGTGTTGAGGACCTCGCCCTTGTAGATCCAAACCTTAACACCGATGCGGCCGTAAGTGGTAGCTGCCTCGGCGAAGCCGTACTCGATGTCAGCACGGATGGTCTGCAGGGGGATGGTGCCCTCGTGATAGGTCTCGCTGCGAGCGATTTCAGCGCCGCCCAGACGGCCGCCGCAGGTGACCTTGATGCCCTTGGCACCCAGACGGGTAGCCTGCTGCATAGCCTTCTTCATAGCGCGGCGGAAGGAGATACGCTTCTCCAGCTGCTGTGCAATGTTCTCGGCGACCAGCTGAGCATTCAGGTCGGGGCTGCGAACCTCAACAATGTTCAGGTTAACGCTCTTGCCCAGACGTGCTTCCATATCCTTGCGCAGGTTCTCGATTTCGGCACCAGCCTTACCGATAACCACGCCGGGACGGGAGCAGACGATATTGATCTTGATCTTGCCGTTGGAGCGCTCGATCTCGATCTTTGCAACGCCTGCGGCATAGAGTCTGTTCTTAAGATACTTACGGATGTTGTAATCTTCGACGATCAGGTCACCGACCTGCTCCTCGCGAGCGTACCAGCGGGAATCCCAGTCCTTGATTACGCCGACCCGCAGTCCATGGGGATTAACTTTCTGTCCCATAGCTACCTCCTGATTAAGCCTTCTCGCTCACACCGATGGTGATGTGAGTGGTTCTCTTCATAATCCGAACGAAACCGCGTCTGGATGCGATTCTGCCGCGCTTCAGCACGGGGCCGGGATTGGCAATCACAGTGGAGACGTACAGGTTATCGGGGTTCATGTGGTTGTTGTGCTCAGCGTTAGCCACAGCACTCTTCAGCAGCTTGGCCATGGGCTCACAAGCAGCCTTAGAAGTCTGGCTCAGGTACGCAGCAGCGGTCTTAACGTCCTTGCCCCGGATCATGTCGCAAACCAGCTTCACCTTACGGGGAGACATGCGGACGTACTTTACATGTGCAAATGCTTCCATTCTCGTACCTCCTTACTTGCTGTTAGCGGTCTTGCTGCCGGAATGACCACGGAAAGTGCGGGTGGGAACGAACTCACCCAGCTTGTGGCCGACCATGTCCTCAGTGACATAGACGGGAACGTGCTTGCGGCCGTCGTGGACAGCGATGGTGTGACCGACAAAGGAGGGGAAGATGGTGGAAGATCTGGACCAGGTCTTCAGAACCTTCTTTTCACCGGCCTTGTTCAGCTCCTCCACGCGCTTGTACAGCTCAGGAGCTACGAAAGGGCCCTTTTTGATACTTCTGCTCATTTCATTTCCTCCTTACTTGCTGTTTCTGCGCTTGACGATGAACTTATCAGTGGGGTTCTTCGTCTTACGAGTCTTATAGCCCATAGCAGGCTTGCCCCAGGGAGTAACAGGACCGGAGCGACCGATAGGTGCGCGGCCCTCACCACCACCGTGGGGGTGATCGCAGGGGTTCATAACAGAACCGCGGACGGTGGGACGGATACCCATGTGACGGGTACGGCCGGCCTTACCGATGTGGACGTTCTCGTGGTCCAGGTTGCCCACCTGACCGATGCAGGCAGTGCAGGAAAGACGCACGTAACGAACTTCGCCGGAGGGCAGACGGACCTGAGCCATCTCGCCTTCCTTAGCCATCAGCTGAGCAGCAGCACCAGCGGAACGAACCAGCTGTGCGCCGTGACCAGGCTGCAGCTCCACATTGTGGATCACAGTACCAACAGGGATGTTGGCGATGGGCAGGCAGTTGCCGGGCTTAATGTCGGCAGCAGCAGAGGAGATGACCTTGTCGCCAGCCTTCAGGCCGTAGGGAGCCAGAATGTAGCTCAGGGTGCCATCCTCGTACTTGATGAGAGCGATGAAAGCGGACCGGTTGGGGTCGTACTCAATGCGCTCGACGGTTGCAAACATATCAACCTTCTGGCGCTTGAAGTCGATCACACGGTACTTACGCTTGTTGCCGCCGCCGCGATGACGGACGGTGATGTGACCATAGCTGTTGCGACCTGCATTCTTCTTGAGGGTCTCAACCAGGCTACGCTCAGGTTTTGCCTTCTTATCCACACCGTCGAAAGCGGAAACAGTCATGTTTCTGCGGGCCGGGGTGTAAGGCTTGAAAGTATTAATAGCCATTTGCGTTTCTCTCCTTTATTGAGATTGGTTTAGACCATACCCTCGAACAGCTCGATGGTCTTGGAGTCGGCAGTCAGAGTGACGATTGCCTTCTTGTACTCAGCACGCTTGCCGGCGGGATAAGCACCGGTGCGCTTGACTTTGCCCTGCATACGGATGGTGTTGACCTTAGCAACCTTAACACCGAAGACAGTCTCGATAGCCTGCTTGATCTCGGTCTTGTTAGCGTCAACGTCCACCATGAAGACATACTTCTTATCAGCGACAGCCTCCATGGACTGCTCGGTGATAACGGGTCTTCTCACGATATCATAAACGTTCTTCATTATGCGAATACCTCCTCGATCTTCCGGAGAGCTGCCTGATCGACAACCAGCTTGTCAGCATTCACAACAGAGTAAACGTTCAGCAGGTTAGCGAAGGTGACCTCGCAGCCGGGGATGTTGCGGCCGGACTTGACGACGTTTGCGTCAGCCTCAGCAGTAACGACCAGGGTCTTGGTGTCGCAGCCAACAGCCTTCAGGAATGCTGCGAACTCCTTGGTCTTGGGAGCGTCCATCTTGATGGCGTCGATGACGACGATGGAAGCCTCAGAAGCCTTTGCGCTCAGAACGCTCTTGAGAGCCAGGCGCTTAGCCTTCTTATTCAGGGTGTAGCTGTAATCGCGGGGCTTGGGAGCGAACACGATACCGCCATGAGTCCACTGAGGAGCGCGGGTGCTGCCCTGACGAGCGCGACCGGTGCCCTTCTGAGCCCAGGGCTTGCGGCCGCCGCCGGCGACCTCAGCACGGGTCAGTGCAGACTGAGTACCCTGACGAGTGTTAGCCAGATGGTTCTTAACTGCGTCATGGACAACAGCCTCGTTGGGAGTTACGCCGAACACAGCTTCGGAGAGCTCGATCTCGCCAACCTGCTTGCCGGACATATCATAAACATTAGTCTTAAGCATGATTTAAGATCTCCTTTCCTTAGCCTCTTGCGGAAGCCTTCTGGGGGTTTCTGCCGGAAGCCTTCTGCGGGTTCTTGCTGATGCCAGCAGCTGCGTTCTTGACTCTGTTGTTCTTAACAGTGTTGCGGATGTAAACCAGGCCGCCCTTGGGGCCGGGGATAGCGCCGCGAACAACGATCATGTTGAGCTCTGCATCAACCTTAACGACGTCCAGGTTCTCAATGGTGACCTGAACATTACCCATCTGACCTGCGCCGATCTTACCGGGGAAGATGCGGGACTGATGGGAAGAAGCACCCATGGAACCAGCATGACGATGGACAGGGCCGCCGCCGTGGGTCATGTCGATGCGGTGTGCACCGTGGCGCTTGATAACGCCCTGGTAGCCATGGCCCTTGCTGATGCCGGTGACGTCGATCTTGTCGCCAGCAGCGAAGGTGTCAGCCTTGACCTCGTCGCCAACATTCATGTTAGCAGCGTTATCCAGCTTGAACTCCTTCAGGTACTTCTTGGGGGCAACGCCAGCCTTCTTCAGGTGGCCTGCCTCGGGCTTGCTGAGCCGGGCTTCCTTAACGTCGCCGTAGCCCAGCTGGACGGCGGTGTAGCCGTCGGTCTCGACAGTCTTCTTCTGAGTGACGACGCAGGGACCTGCTTCCACAACGGTAACAGGGATGACCTTGCCGCTCTCATCGAAGATCTGGGTCATGCCCACTTTTTTGCCGATGATTGCTTTCTGCATTTTGGTTTTCTCCTTTTATTAGGTTATTGGTTGACAGACTGCATTGGGTACAGCCGCCAACATGACCCGTCCGCCCGATGCCAGACAGTGCGGGCAGCCGTGATTCCTTATAGAATGTAAGGAATTACAGCTTTATCTCTATCTCAACGCCGGCGGGCAGATCCAGGCTCATGAGGGCCTCGACGGTCTTCTGGCCGGGGTTGAGGATATCGATCAGTCTCTTGTGGGTTCTGCGCTCAAACTGCTCACGGCTGTCCTTGTACTTGTGAACAGCGCGAAGGATGGTGACAACTTCCTTCTTGGTGGGCAGGGGGATGGGGCCGGAAACCTGTGCGCCGTTGCGCTTTGCGGTCTCCACGATCTTTGCAGCGCTGGAGTCGATCAGCTGGTGATCATAAGCCTTCAGCCGGATGCGGATCATTTGCTGGTTTGCCATGTTTGTTTTCCTCCTTGAGTAACGTACTCAGTTTTCAATTGGCTGGGTACGGTCGAACTACTGTTGTCCGCGCCGCCGTGCGTATCATTCTAAGCCATGAAAAATGGCCGACCGAGGCCGACCCATTCTTCCTAGGCGCAGCGATATACGCAAGCGCTTACAGAAGCAGTTCAGCCGCCCGATGACCGGACATACTCCGCAGAAGTTACCGTCTTTCGACGCAATCTCCTGCATCATCGCAGTGCACGCGCAGCTTTCCCACGCGCGCTCCATAATAATACCACCCCTTCTAACATTTGTCAAGCACTTTTTCGGAATAAATAACAAATTTCCCTATATAATTTCGTTTATTCTGCGGTGTATCTTTTTCGTTTTTCTCTTTTCCTTTTCCATAGACCAAATGCGCTGTGCTGCACTCCCCTGCCTGCCCTTCTGACGCAGAAAAATGCCCCTATCTTGCACAGATAGAGGCATTTTATAGGCAATTCAAAGAAAAATCACTTTAATTCCCAGGTTTTTACCTGGCTGGCCTTCTCATAAAGCCGCAGATAACTTTCATATCGGGTCTTTTCGATTTTTCCCTCTTCACAGGCAAGCCGAACGGCACAGCCGGGCTCTTTTCTGTGGGTGCAGTCTCTGAATTGGCAGCTTCCGATATACGGGGCCAGATCCGGGAACGCATACTGAAGATTTTCTTTTAAGATAATCTCCATCTGGTCCGTGTCAAAGGAGGAAAAGCCAGGGGTATCCGCTACATACGTCTCCTCACCCAGGCTGTAGAGCTGGACATGGCGGGTGGTATGCCGTCCGCGGCCCAGCTTTTCGGAAACCTCTCCCGTGGGAAGGTCCAGCTCCGGGCACAGACGATTGAGGATACTGCTTTTGCCAACGCCGGAGTTTCCGGTAAAGGCGGTGAGCTTCCCCTTCAAAAGATCTCTCAGTTCTTCTACCCCCTCCCCGGTCTGAGCACTGGTGCAAAATACCGGGAAACCTGCATTGCGATAGATCCGTACCAGATCCAGGGCTGGATCCAGGTCGCATTTATTGACGCAGAGATAGACCGGAACCCCCTGGTCTCCTGCAATCGCCGCAACCCGATCAATCAAAAACGGTTCGGTCACCGGATTTACGTTGGCTGCAAAAATCACCAAGGCATCGATATTCGCCACTGCCGGTCGGACAAAGCTGTTTTTTCTGGGCAGGATCTTATCTACCATGCCCTTGCCCCGCTCCACCGAAATTTCCACATTGTCTCCGGTAAGCGGGCTGTTTCCCTCCTTACGGAGGACACCGCGGCCCCGGCAGGTAATCACCCCCGCCTGGGTCTGCACGTCATAAAAACCGCTGAGGGAGCGGATGATCCGCCCTTTTGTTTTCTCAGTCATTATCCCCAAACATCACTTTCTGATTTTGATAGTGTTCTCCGTCAATCAGGAGCTCAAAGACCTGCGTACCGCTTCCCGTCAGCTCGACCGTCAGTTCGGTTTGTCCGGCTGGAATCTTAATGGACTCGATGACTTCTTTCCCGTCTCGGAAAATACTGAGGACGAAGTTCTCCTCCTTGGCAGGCAGGGAGAAGGTCACCTTCGTTGTGTTCGCCTCGGTCTTTCCTCTGGAAATTTCCAGAGTAATCGGGAAGTCCACGGGGATTTCCTTTCCTTCCGGCACAGACTGGGTCACCACCCGGCCCACCTGGCGCTTGCTGGACACCTCTACCATAGAGATATTCTCAAAGCCCGCCTTGTGAAGCTCCTGGACGGCAACTTCTCTGCTGTAGCCCACCACTTTGATCATGGGAATGGTCTCCACGTCCTCTTCCTCGGGACCCTTGGAAATTTCCAGACTGATCTCCGTGGTCACGTCCAGCTCCTTATATTTGGGTTCAGACTGGTAGACCACCGTTCCCTGGGGCTTGTCGCTGTCCACCTCCCGGAAGAGGATATTCTTAAATCCAGCCGTATTCAGGGTGCTTTCCGCATCCTCTTTTGTAAGGCCGATGAGGTCCGGCATCTTCTTCACGATTACCTTGGGGCCGGTACTCACCCAAAGACTCACCGTCTGTCCGTCGGTAAGCGGTGCGCCTGCTTCCGGCTTGGTGCGGATCACCTGGCCTGCCTCAAATTCGTCGTTGGGATCATAGCGGACCAGGGGGATGAAGCCCTGCCCCTGAAGCAGTGCCTGGGCCTGGGCGATATCCACATCCACCAGGTTGTCCATCACCTTGTTGTCCGGCTCCTTGCCCATACTGACGGTAATCCAGAGCTCTGTGCCCTTGATAACCCGGCTGCCGCCGGCAGGCTCCTGCCGGATGATCTGCCCCTTGGCAAAGGTTTCGTGATATTGCTGGGGCTGAAGTCGGATGGTAAACTCGTCATATTCTTCCACATAGCCCTCATCATAGACCTGACCAATGAGGAAGGGAACCTCCACCAGATCCTTGCCCTGATTCAGGAGCGCACCGTTAAACAGGGCCATCAAAAACATCACCATGGCCACTACCGCCACCGTGCTGCATGCAACAATGGCAATGGTCGCTATTCTGGAATGTTTCTGGGCTTTTTTCTGTTGTTGTGCTTTTTTCCGCTGCTGTGTACTGTGGACCGGGTCAGCCGTCGGTCTTCTCACCGGCCTGTGCTGGGGCATCCGCTGGGGCTCTCCGGGATACCGAGGATCCGGATAACGGGCAGAACCGTTTCCACGCATCCTGCCGCGCTCTGTCCCGCGCATTGCCATGCCGCCCATGGAAACAGCCCGGGTGGCATCGTCATTCATGTAATGATAGTCAAAGACAATGTCAGGATTCTGCCGAAACTCCTCCATATCCCGGAGCATCTCTCCGGCAGAGGTGTAGCGGTCGTTGACATCCAGGGCCATGGCCTTCATAATGATCTGTTCCAATCCCCGGGGGATGTTGGGATTCAGGACGGTGGGCCGCACGGCACCGCCGTTGATATGCTGAATGGCCACCGCCACCGGGGACTCTCCATCGTAGGGGGGCCGTCCGGTCATCATCTCGTACATGACAACGCCCAGGGAATAGATATCGCTGCGGTTATCGGTATAGCCGCCCTTGGCCTGTTCCGGGGATATGTAGTGAACGGAGCCCAGTGCTTCCTTGGTCAGGGTGTTGCTTTTGCTCATGACCCGGGCAATGCCGAAATCCATGACCTTTACGGAGCCGTTTTTCAGCACCATCACATTATGGGGCTTGATATCCCGGTGGACAATGCCCCGGCTGTGGGCGTGTTCCAGACCCTGGGCAATCTGCATGGCAAAGTGCAGCGTCTCCTTCCAGTTGAGCACGCCCTTGATCTGCATATACTGCTTGAGCGAGATACCGTCAATGAGCTCCATGACGATAAAATTACAGTTATAGGAAGAGGAGACATCGTAGACCTGTACAATGTTGGGATGACTCAGCATTGCTACAGCCTCGCCCTCTGCACGGAAGCGGCGGCGGAACTCCTCGTCTCCTGAAAATTCATCTTTTAATATTTTAATTGCCACCAATCTGTTCAGGCGATGGCAGCGCGCTTTATATACGACAGCCATTCCGCCGGTGCCGATGACCTCTAAGATCTCGTACCGGTTGTCCAGCAGCCGTCCAATATATTGATCCATATTGAAAAGAATGCCCCTTTCGCACAACGAACTAAATCAGTACCAAAACGCTGGTCACATTGTCGGGAGCGCCCCGGCTTTTGGCGATGTCCAGCAGCCGCTTGCAGCAGCGGCGCTTATTGACACCGTGGACCACCTCAAATAGAATCTCCTGGTCATCCAGGATGTTGCTTAAACCATCGGAGCACAGCAGCAGGAATTCTCCCTTCTCCACTTTGCAGTGGAAAATGTCACTCATGACCATAGGTTCTGTGCCAATGGCCCGGGTGATGAAATTCTTGCCGGGATAGGTCTTCGCCACCTCTGGGGTCAGATCTCCCCGCTCCACCATCATCTGGACCAGGCTGTGGTCCCGGGTGATTTGGCGGATACCGCTGCGGGCAATGCCATAGGCGCGGCTGTCTCCCACGTTGATCACTGTCACCGTGGTGCCGCTGATCAGCATGGCAACCAGGGTGGTTCCCATACCGTCAAATTCTTCAAACTGTTTTGCCTGGTCATAGACCGTAAAATTAGCAAGCTTCACCGCACTGGTGAGAATCTGGTCAATTTTATTCTGGTCCATATTGGGAGTCCAGCAGCGGCGAATCTCCTGGCAGAACACGTCCACCGCCAGAGAGCTTGCGATATTGCCGGATTTGGCGCCGCCCATGCCGTCGCACACCACACAGAGCATATTGTCTCTGTCCAGTCGTTCAATCTGATAGGCATCCTGATTCTGTTTGCGGACACAGCCTACATCTGTCAGTCCCCAGCACTGCATGGGCCTTGCCTCCCTTCGAAGATCATTTCTGTTCTTGTGTGTACTTCCGGCGCAGCTGACCGCAGGAAGCATCGATATCTCCGCCTAAGGTTCTGCGAACCGTCGCCGGGACACCGCCATCCTCCAGAGTCTTCTGGAACCGTGCCACTGCCGCCTTGGAGCTGGGCTTCAAGGGGCTCTCCTCTACATGGTTCAGAGGAATGAGGTTAAAGTGAGCCGGAAGGCCCTTTAAGCGCCGCAGAAGTTCCTTGGCATCCGCTTCGGAATCATTGACGCCGTCGATCATAGCATACTCAAAGGAAATTCGCCGGGAAGTCGCCGCATAATACCGACGGCAGGCATCCAGCAGTTCCTGGGAAGGATATGCCTTGTTGACCGGCATGATTTTATTTCTGGTCTCATCGTTGGGCGCATGGAGAGACACAGAAAGGGTCAGCTGCAGCTTCCGCTTGGCAAGCTCATCGATCTTCGGCACCAGGCCGCAGGTAGACAGACTGATGTGACGCATAGAGATATTCATGCCCTTGGGGCTGTTCACCAGCTCCAGGAACCGCATCACATTGTCGAAGTTATCCAGCGGCTCACCGATGCCCATAAGCACAATATGCGAAACGGGCAGGCCGGAATCCACCTGGGTGAAGAGCACCTGATCCAGCATTTCAAAGGGCTCCAGCCGCCGGACCAGTCCGCCCAGGGTAGAAGCGCAGAATGCACAGCCCATACGGCAGCCCACCTCCGTGGAAATGCAGACGGTATTGCCGTAGTGATAGCGCATCAGGACGGTCTCTACACAGTTGCCGTCGGACAACTGCCAGAGGTATTTAATCGTGCCGTCCCGCTGGGATTCCTGCTTGCGCACCACCTGGGGCGGGTGGATGGGGTAGTTCTCTGCCAGCTGATCCCGCAGAGCCTTGGGAAGGTTTGTCATCTCCTCATAGGAGCGAACGCCCTTATGTAACCAGGTGTAGACCTGTCCTGCCCGGAAGCCGGGCTGGCCCATGTCTTTGAGCACCTGGGTGAGCTCCTCTATGGTAAGGGATTTGAGATTCATGGTTTCCTCCGCAGACGGCAGATAAAGAAGCCGTCGGTGTCATATTCACCGGGAATCAAGGTGAGCATCCCGGTTTCGTTCTTGGGAAATACATCCGGCAGGGGCAGAGGCTCTACTGCAAAATCCTCCCGGGATTCCAGGAACGCCCGGACCACCTCTTCGTTTTCCCGTTTCAGCACCGTACAGGTGGAATAGACGAGCAAGCCGCCGGGTCGAACATAATCCGCCTGATTTTTGAGGATGGACAGCTGCAAATCAGGCAGGTCTTCCATCTCCGCCGGGTCCTTATAGCGAATATCCGGCTTCTTGCGGATGATGCCGTAGCCGGAGCAGGGCACATCGGCAATGACCACATCCATTGCGCTGTTCCACTCCGCCACCGGTTCGGCAGCACTCTGGAGCCGGGCGGTGATGTTAGTAAGCCCCAGCCGCGCTGCACCGTTTTCAATGAGGGCTGTCTTATGGGGATGGATATCACAGGAAGTGATGCTCCCCCGTCCACCCATGGCGATGGCAGCTGCAAAGCTTTTTCCACCGGGGGCAGAGCAGCAGTCCAGCAGTCGGATGTCCCGGTCTCCGGGAAGCTCTGCACAGAGAACACTGAGCTTCGCCGCCGGGTCCTGTACATAGAAAAGGCCCTGCCGGAAGCTCTCAAGATGCTCGAGGCTTCCGGTGCCGGAGAGAATCAGGCAGTCCGGCATCCAGGGATGGGGCTGTGCACTGACCTGCTCCGAGGCCAGCCGCTCTATCAGGGCGGCTGTTGTGATTTTTAAGGTATTCACCTGCACCGTCATATCCGGTGCCTGATTGTCCGCAATGAGCATAGGCTCCAGCTTTCCCTTGGGGAGAGAGGCTTTCAGCAGGGCAATCAGCTTCTCCGGGTGGCTGTAGCGATCCTCATAGGAAACCGGCTCCCGGAGCTGCCCCTTCTGCCTTGCGGCATTTCGGAGCACACCGTTGACCAGCCCCTTGGCAGAGGACTGCTTGGGACAGTATTTTTTCACCAAAGCCACAGACTCATTGACTGCGGCGCTCTCCGGGATTTTGTCCATCTCGTAGAGCTGGTAAAGCCCCAGATGGAGGATGTCCCGGACAGCAGGGTGAAGATTTTTGAGTTTTCCCGTCAGCAGCTGTTTCAGATAGAAGTCCAGCTTGCTCCGGTTTTGCAAAACGCCATAACACAGGCGGGTGGCCAGTGCGCCGTCCCGGGAATCCAGATGGTCCCGGGCAATATACTCTTTCAGCACGGCGTTGGGCCAGGCACCGTTTTTCCGGCAGGCAATCAGCGCATTCAGCGCAGTATCTCGAGCGCCCACCCGTTACTTCTCCAGAGGATGACCCCGGAAGTAATCCGGTGCCGCCATCCGCTTGCCGCCCTCGGCCTGGAGGGAAATCACTTCCACGGCACCCTCGCCGCAGGCGATTTTCAGGCCGATCTTGGTAAGGCCCAGAATCTCGCCGGGCTTGCCGGAACCCTCTACAATGCGGGTAGCATGGACCTTGAAGTTCTTGCCCTGGAGCTCCATGGTGGCAACGGGCCAGGGATGCAGGCCGCGCACATGGTTATGCACCTGCTGTGCAGTCTTGGTCCAGTCGATGGGAGCCATGGACTTATCCAGCATGGGGGCAAAGGTGACCTTCTCCTCATCCTGCACCGTGGACTCCACCGGGCCTTCTGCCAGTCTTCCCAGGGTCTTGCTAAGAAGTCCGGCACCCAGTACCGCCAGCCGATCCAGCAGCTCTCCGGCGGTTTCGTTCTCCCCAATGGGCGTTTTGGCAGTATCAATGATATTGCCTGCATCCATCTTCCGAATCAGGTACATTGCGGTCACGCCGGTCTCTTTCAGTCCGTCCAGCACCGCCCACTGATAGGGAGCGGAGCCGCGATAGGCAGGCAGCAGGCTTGCATGGATGTTGATGCAGCCCAGGGTGGGCACATCCAGCACCTTCTGGGGCAGCAGCTGTCCATAGGCAACCACTGCGCAGACATCGGGCTTCAAAGCCCGCAGCTGCTCCACAGATTCCTCATCCCGGAAGGATTCCGGCTGGAAAACAGGGATATTATGGCTCATAGCCACTTCCTTTACCGGGGAGCAGACCATCTTCATGCCCCGGCCCTTGGGACGGTCAGGCTGGGTATAAACACCCACCACATCAAAGCCGTCTTCCAGAATCTTTGTCAGACAGGTCGCCGCAATGTCCGGCGTTCCCATAAATACGACTCGCAAGCTCATTCCCCTTCCAGTTCTTCTTCCGTCAGGAAGCGCTCCATGACTTCGGTATACACAATGCCGTCCAGGTGGTCCAGCTCGTGGCAGAAGCACCGGGCAATCAGTTCTTCGCCCTCAGCCTCGAACCAATTGCCGTCCCGATCCTGGGCACGGACCTTGGCCCAGTAGGGGCGCTTCACCAGACCGTATTTGCCGGGAACACTGAGACAGCCCTCGGGGCCTTCCTGCTCACCGTCGGTTTCCACCAAGGTGGGGTTCACCAGCTCCAGAATTTCTTCTCCAGTGTCCACAATGACCACCCGGCGGAGGATGCCCACCTGGGGGGCTGCCAGGCCTACGCCGTTGGCATCCAGCAGAGTTTCCTGCATATCGTCCAGCAGCTTATGAAGCTTCAGGTCAAACTTTTCCACCGGCTTGCAGACCTTGTGCAGTGCCGGTTCCTTATCCGTTAAAATCTTACGCATTGCCATGATATAAGCCCTCTTTCTGTTATCCGTCAAAACCATTTACATCGAGAAACGCCGATACCCCCCGGTTGGCCTTATCCTTGCTGAACTCCCGCAGGAGATGGGCAAGGAGCTGACGCAGTGCCTTTGTCATGGTGCACTGCAGCGTCAGGCGGTAGCGGAAATGATAATTGATCTTGGGTACGGGACAGGGTGCCGGCCCTAAGACATTGCACCGCTCCTTCTCATAGGCGGGCATCTTCATACAGGCGTTCAGGCTGTCCCGAAATTTCGCCCCGCCCCGGAGCACTGCGGTCTCCTCCTCACCGGAGAAGGTCACCACAGCCTGATCCCCGAAGGGAGGCAGGGCCTGCACTCTGCGCAGACCGATTTCCAATTGATAGAATCCATCATAGTCCTGCCGGGCCGCCAGCTGAATGATCTGGTGGTCGGGAACCAATGTCTGGATAATGGCCTTTCCGGGGTACTCTCCCCGACCGGCCCGGCCCACCACCTGGGTGAGCATATTAAAGGTTGTCTCCCCGGCCCGGTAGCCGCCGGTGTAGAGACTGAGATCTGCATCGAGAACCCCCACCAAAGTGACCTTGGGGAGATTTAACCCCTTTGCCACCATCTGGGTCCCCAACAGCACCGGGACGTTCTCTTTCTGAAAGTGTTCCAGAATTTTTTCGTGGGTATTCACCGCGTTCACCGTATCGGCATCCATTCGGTCAATTTCCATTTCCGGGAACAGGCTTTTCAGCTCCAGCTCCACCTTCTGGGTGCCGGTTCCGATGGTCTTTAAGGGACCGCCGCACTTGGGGCACCGCTCCGGAGCAGGCTGGGAAAAGCCGCAGTAGTGGCACATGAGCCGCCGATTGGCGCTGTGATAGGTAAGCCGCACACTGCACCGGGGACATTCCGGAATCTGGCGGCAGTCCACACACACCAGGGCGCGGCTGTTTCCCCGTCGATTCAGCAGCAGCACTGTCTGCTGGCCCTTCTCCTGGGTGTCGCAAATGGCTTCCCGCAGAGGATAGCTGAGGGAAAGGTCATTGCCCATTTTCAGCTCCTGCTGCATATCCACAATTTCCACCTTGGGAAGGGACTTTCCGTTATAGCGCTGGGTCAGCCGGTACAGCTGATAGTCGCCGGACTTTGCCCGGTACATGGTCTCCACGGAGGGAGTGGCAGAGCCCAGCAGCACCAGCGCCTGCTCTTTCGCACCCCGCCAAATCGCCACTTCTCTGGCGCAGTAGCGGGGATTATTTTCTGATTTATAGGAGTGCTCCTGCTCCTCGTCCAGAACAATCAGGCCGGGATGAAGGCACGGGGCAAACACCGCCGAGCGGGTCCCCACCACCACACCTGCCTCACCGTTCCGAATCCGCTTCCACTGATCGTACCGTTCCGCAGCCCCCAGGCTGCTGTGAAGCACTGCCACCTGATTCCCGAAATAGGCTGCCAGCAGTCCCAGCAGCTGAGGGGTCAGGGCGATTTCCGGCACCAACAGCATGGCGCTTTTTCCCTCGTCCAGACACTTCTGGATGAGTTTGATATAGACCGAGGTCTTTCCCGATCCGGTGACACCGTATAACAGGGCCACACCGGGGTATTCCCGGTCCATCTGCGCCGCAAGGCCATCATAGCACCCCTGCTGCTCCTCATTGAGGGTCAGGGGGCCGTCCAGGCGGGCAGGAATGATTTCTCGGCAGCGGAGCACCGGGCGCTCGCTGAGGGTCACATACCCCAGCTTTTCCAGCCGATTCACCGTAGCCGTCGCAGCGCCGGTAAAGTAACACAGCTCCTTGACCGAGACACTTCCCAGACTGCACAGCTGCTCCAGCACTGCCTTCTGCATAGCGGCAGATTTGGGGCGGTGAGAGGCAAACTCCATTGCCTCCTCCGGGGAGGCCGCCAGGGTCGCCACCTTTTCGGTTTTATCGGAAGTTCGGCGTAAAAACTCTGTTTCTGCCCGAATCCACTTCTTTTTCACCAGGTAAGCCAGGGTATCCGACAGCACATCCTCGTCGGGCTGAAATTCCCGAAGGGCCGGCTCCTCTGCCCTGCCTCCCAGATCCTCCAATAGGGTCAAAAGCTCCGCGGCGTAAGCTTTGCGGATGGTGGCATCCTTCCAGGAGCGGTCCTCTGTGAGCACATAGCTCGCCTGGGTTTTAAACCAAAGGCCCGCCGGAAGCATGGCCCGGACCGCATCGTAAAAGGTGCAAAAATACCGCTCTCGCATGAAAGCAGCCAGGCGAAGCTGGGTCATGGTGAGCAGCGGCTCTGCATCGAGACACCGATCCACAGCCTTCAGTTTTTGCTCGTTCCCCTCTCCCACCGAAAGCACAATGCCCTCGGTACGTCGGTTAGAACGGCCAAAAGGCAGCTGCACCCGCTGCCCCGGCTGTAATTCCATTTGAGAGGGGATCCGATAGGAATAGGGCTTATCAATGGCAAAGGTAGCTGCCGAAACAGCAATCTGTGCAATCATGAAAGCCCCTCCCTCCCGGTATCTCAGTTCTTATACTCGTCCTTGACGGAGCCGGACAGCTCGCCGTCAGCAACTTCCCAGATGGCCAGGGTAACAGGCTTCTCGGGCAGTTCCTCGTGAAATTCCTCAGCCTCAGCGGCAATCTGGCGAGCCCGATGGGCCACCACATTCACCAGCAGATAACGGCTATCTACATTCTCCAACAGTTCAGAAACAGGGGGGTACAGCATAATATAATTCCTCCAATTATTTGTCTGCCTCGAGGGCAATGATATTCAAAATCTCATCGGCGCAGCGCTGGGCCACGTCGTTGGTGACTACATAATCATACCAGGTGCGCTGCTCCATTTCCCAGGAAGCACGCTCCAGGCGCATTTTCATCTGCTCTTCGGATGTATCTCCACGGCCCCGAAGCCGACGCTCCAGCTCCTCCATGGAAGGGGGCATGATGAAGATCAGCACCGCATCCGGTGCGGATTCCTTGACGGCCTTTGCGCCGTTGGGCTCAATGTCCAGCAGCACATGGCCTCTGGTGAGCTTATCCTCCATCTGGTCTCTGGGGGTTCCGTAAAAATTGGCGGCGTGGTTGTCATACTCCAAAAACGCCTTCTGGTCGATCATCTCCTGAAACCGTTCCCGGGTGACAAAGTAATACTCCCGTCCGTCTACTTCTCCGGGTCTGGGTGCTCTGGTGGTTGCAGAAACGGAGAAGGAAAGATCATCCCGTCCCTTCATCATAAGAGACAGAACCGTTCCCTTGCCCACGCCGGAAGCGCCGGAGATTACAAACAGTTTTCCCTTGCTCATGGCTCGTCCTCCTCTATTTTCTCTTCCTGCTTATCCATCCACCGGGCATAGATGCTTTCGGTGGGAATGGCAGAAAGGATTACATGGTCGGTATCCATCAGCAGCACCGCCTTGGTCTTTCGCCCGTAGGAAGCATCAATAAGCATACCACGCTCCCGGGCCTCCTGAATCACACGCTTAATGGGTGCGGACTCCGGCGCCACCACGGCAAGAAGCCGATTGGCTGCCACCATGCTGCCAAATCCAATATTGATCAGCTTCATGGATGGCTCCTTACTCAATGTTCTGAGTCTGTTCGCGAATCTTTTCCAGCTCCGCCTTGATATCTACCACAATCCGGGCCAGCCGGACATCAGAGCACTTCGAGCCGATGGTGTTGGATTCCCGGTTCATCTCCTGAAGCAGGAAGTCCAGCTTTCTGCCCACGGCACCGCCGTTTTCCAGCATGGTGTTCATCTGCTGCAGGTGGCTGCGCAGGCGCACGGTCTCCTCGTCCACTGCCACCTTATCTGCAAAGATCGCAGCCTCGGTGAGGATGCGGCTTTCGTCGATGGTGGTGCTGGCAAGAACCTCTTTCAGCTTGCTTTCCAGACGGGCACGGTAATCTGCCACCGTCTGGGGGCTTCCGCTCTCCACCTGGGCAACAAGATTCAGAATGGTCTCTCCGCGGCTGCGAAGATCCTGCTCCATCGCCTTGCCCTCCGTGCAGCGCATGGTATCGTAGCCCTGAAGGGCCTTCTCTACCACGCTCATGAGGTCCGCTTTCAGCTGATCTTCATCCAGCTCCGGCTTTTCCACCGTGAACACATCGGGCATCCGTGAAAGCAGGGACACAGAAATGTCATCCCGCACACCGTAGTCGTTCACCATTTTCTTCATGGCATCCAGATAGCCTTCCACCATGGAGGGGTTCAGGGAGATCTTTGCCTCCTCGCCGCCCTCACTGTGGACGGTGACGAACACATCCACCTTACCTCTGGAAATCTGGGTCTTCACTGCCTGCTTCACGGCATCCTCTGCAAAAGAAAGGATCCGGGGCAGCTTCACAGTGCAATCGAGATAGCGATTATTTACCGAGCGAATCTCTACCGTAAATTCTCTTCCGTTTACCGTTTCCACGGCGCGGCCGTAGCCGGTCATACTTTTTACCAAGGTTATTATCCCCTTTTTTTAAGGATTTTTCGGGGCTTCCCCCACCAATCCTGTAATGGTGTATACAGTTTTTTCTTTCTTCGCCATCCGGCGGTCATAGAGGACCACCAGCGCAATTCCCAGGCAGAACCCCAGGCCGCCGCCCCAGCCTGCCCAGCCGCCCATGGCTCCCAGGGCATAGCCCAGGAAAAACAGAACCAGGGGCAGAACATAGAGCATGGCGGCTGCTTTCAGAACCGGTGCAGACGCAGACTGGAGCTTTACCAGCTCTCCGGCCTTTGCCCCGATGGGGTTGTCCGCTTTCAGGAGCATAACCTCCTTCGCCGCACCGCATCCGGAACACTTGTGGCAGTCACCGCTGCAGGCACTGAGCCGGGTATGGACTACCGTTGCCGTTCCGTCGGGATGGGTTTCCTTCACTCTTACCAATTGCTCCATGGGATCACCGATTCTTCGTAACGGTTGCCGAAGCAGACAGGGAACCCAGGGCACCGAACTTTTCATAGCCCTCCGGGAAGATCACAGTACCCTTATAGGTGGAGGTGCCAACCTCTGCGCCGGTAAAGTCCACCTCAATGGAAAGGTCTTCCGGCTTGAGGCCGTTGATGGAAGCCACAGGGCCTCTCACCACCACAGGGATCTTCTCTGCGATCACCTCTGCCTCCATTCCTTCGGGGACGTTAACACTCTTGATATTCTCGACGGTGAATTCCTTCGTGCCGAGGCCTGCAAAGCGGATGACCATTTTCACCTCGGTGACACCGCTGAGATTGCGAACGCCCTCGGGCAGGTTCACAGGATAGGTGAGAACGCCGTCCTTGGTGATGTCCCGGAGATTGACGGTGCCAACCACCAGCTGGTCGCCCAGGTTCTCCAGAGCCGCTTCACTGCCGGACACCCGAATAGAATCTACATTTTTTTCGATGACGGTATTATCTTCGTTGGCGCCGCCGCCCTCCACCAGGTTGTAAGTCAGGCGGATATCCTTAAACCGATCGATTCTGAGGTTCAGGTGAACCTGCTCCACATTGGTGGTGATCAGCTTGGCATCCACGGGATGATTATCCTTATCGCAGAGGGTATAACGATAGCTCTCACTGATAGGCTCCTTGCGGTCCTGGAGATTGACTTCAATCACAGCTTTTTCAATCTGATCTGCTACAGAGGCAGGGCCAATCACCTTGATGTTGGGATAATCGAGGACGCGGTTTTCCTTATCGCACAGGAAGCCCTCGGGGGTAGCGCCCTCCCACTGAATTTCCACAGGAACCTCTTTGACACGACGTTCCTCAATGTTGAAAACAATGCTCTCCGGGTACTTAGACTCGATCACAAAGGCATTGCTGGCAACATCCCCGGGAAAGATGGGGGCGTATTGCAGAATTGCCTGTCCCGGTTCATTGATTCGGGACAAATCCACCTTAATGGTAATATTGCCGGAGTTTACCTTGCTGAGGTCAATTCGGTTGCCGGAAAGCTCCAGATCCACATCTTTATCATTCTGTCCCACAACCATCAGGCCCTTCTCGTGGAGAACGGACTCTCCCTCCAGCGCCACAGGAACATCATGGTAGGTTGCAGAGGACTCGGGGCTGACCGTATTGATCACATACAGCCAAAGGCCAAAGGCGATACAGACCGACGCCAGGGCATACACGATTTTAGTCTTCATGGTCATTCTTCTCCTTTGCCACATGAGCCAGCTTCTTTACCAGCTTGGTGCTGAAAAGCTTCTCCTTCTGGTCGGGATCCTCCGGGCACAGCGCATTGCGAAGCAGACGCTGCAAGGTCTGGGGGGCCAGATGCCGCTTGAGCATGCCGTCCGTTGCCACGGAGATGGTGCCGGTCTCCTCGGAGACAATCACCACCACGGCATCGGAGGTTTCACTGATGCCCACACCTGCCCGGTGCCGGGTGCCCAGATCCGCACTGAGACGGTCGCTGCCGGACAGGGGCAGCACACAGCCGGCGGCGGTGATTCTGCCGTCCCGAATGATCATTGCGCCATCGTGGAGGGAGGCATTGGTAAAGAAGATATTTCGGATCAGCTGCTCGGAAACCTGACCGTCAATGGTTGTGCCCGTACGGATAATCTCTTCCAGCCGGGATTCCCGGGCGAAGACGATGAGCGCACCCACCCGCTCCCGGCTCATGATTTCACAGGCCATAACCGTCTGGTCAATCACTGCCTCCATCTCCTGGAGGGGTTTGGAGGAGCCGAAAAGGGTTTTGAGCTTCACGCTGCCCAGATGATCCAGCATCCGCCGAAGCTCCGGCTGGAACAGAACAACCAGGGCCAGGATACCGACCGCCAGGAACTGATTGAGTATGTAATTGAGGGTATACAGATTAAGTGCATCGGTCAGCGCTGCAATGACCACCACCGTTACCACAGCCCGGGCCACCCGGACGGTGCTGGGGGTCTTAATCAGCGGCAACAGCCGATAGATGAGAAACGCCACAAGAGCGATGTCCAAATAGTCTGACCACTGCATTCCGGCCAGCTGCTGAAGAATGTTTTCGATTCCATGCATGGACGTTCTTACCCCTTTTATGTCAACTTTTGTAAAGCGCATATTGCGCTATCTTATTTGTGCCTATTATCTTTTCTATTATAGCGGATTTCCCCAATGTTGGCAATAGATATTCTGTAAAAAATTTTAGACTACGGGGGGTGGAAGTTTGGATACCGCCCGTAAAAACGCCTCAGTCTGTGGAAAATTCCCATTCCAGCCGAAGCTCACCCGCACGGTCCCGGTGTGGATGGTCCCGGCGCTCTCGTGGGCCAGCGGGGCGCAGTGAAGTCCTGCCCGCAGTGCAAACCCCGCCCGTCCCAGAATATCTGCGGTTTCCTGACAGTCCAGGCCGGAAAGGAAGCTCAGAGTACCCGCCTGATGGTCTCCCGCAAAGACCCGCATCCCCAGGTCTTTCAGTCCCGCAGCGCAGGAAACCAGCAGTCGGTGTTCCTGTTTTCCAATGGCTTCCGGGCCCCGGCTCCTGACAAATTGGATTCCGGCGGCCAATCCTGCAATCCCAGGCACGTTGAGCGTCCCCGCCTCCTGGGCATCCGGCAGGAAATCCGGCATCTCCTGTTCCATAGAAAGGCTCCCGGTTCCTCCCCGCAGCAGGGGTCTGCCCGGTTCCTTACACAGCAGCAGTCCCGTACCCTGGGGACCCAAAAGCCCCTTGTGTCCGGGCATGGCGATAAATGCCGCCCCCAAATTCTCAAAATCCAGGTTCATCATTCCAGCAGACTGGGCTGCATCGATGATAAAGGGAATTCCCCGATCCCGGCAGAGCTTTGCCATCTCCCGGATGGGGAGAATGTAGCCGAAGACGTTGGACACATGGGTGAACACCGCCCCCTTGACTCCCCGATCCAAGGCAGTCTCAAAGCTTTTCAGGGTATCCTCCCAGTCAAAGAGCTTTCTCCCTGCCACCTCCACCCGCGCCCCCAGGCCATAAAGCGGTCGGGTCACGGCGTTGTGTTCAAAGCCGGAAATCACCACCCGGTCCCCGGGAGAAAACAGGGAATGAATGGCAATGTTCAGCCCGTGGGTGCCGTTCATGGTCATCACCACCTGCTCCGGGGCGCAGTGAAAGAGTTTGCCTGCCTCCTCCCGGCAGGTATACACCACCTCCCCTGCGGTCATAGCCGGGCCATAACTTCCCCGGCCCGGGCTTGCGCAGGTCTCCATCGCCCGCTGCACCGCCCGGTAGACCTGGGGCGGCTTGATAAAGGACGTGGCACCGTTATCCAGATAAATCACAGCCCTACCTCCTGGATACTCCCGTCCCGGCCTTTCCAGTAGAGCTTTCGCCAGGAAATCCCCTCTCGGTTCAGAATTTCCACTGCCTCCTGACCCCGCTGAAGGCTCAGGGCATAGCCGCATCCCCGCTCCTCCATCCATCTTGGGGTTCGCATCATGTAACAGGAAATCCCCTGCCGCTGCAAAGCTCGCTCCCCTCGCTGGGCGAATGTCACCGAGCGAAAGGTGATAAAATACGTTTCCATAAAAAAACCTCCCGGCACAATCTATGTCCGGGAGGTGTATTTTGTTATTCTTCCAGGAGGCAGACAGCATGACAGGACATACCCTCGCCGCTGCCGGTAAAGCCCAGGTGTTCTTCGGTGGTGGCTTTCACATTCACCCGATCCGGGTCAATCCCCAGAACCGAGGCAATATTCTCCCCCATCTGGGCAATGTAATCCTTGAGCTTCGGCCGCTGGGCAATCATGGTCACATCCACATTGCTCACCCGATAGCCCGCTGTCTGCACTTTCTGGCCCACAATCCGCAGCAGTTCCAGAGAGTCTGCACCCTTGTACTGGGGATCCGTGTCAGGAAAATGTCTGCCAATATCCCCCAGGCCGGCAGCACCCAGCAGGGCGTCGGAAACCGCATGGAGCAGAACATCTGCATCGGAGTGGCCCAGAAGTCCCTTTTCATAGGGAATCTTTACGCCGCCCAGAATCAGGTCCCGGCCCTCCACCAGCTTGTGTACATCATAACCGTGTCCGATTCTCATTTGCGACCCTCCAAAATCATTTCCGCAATTTTCAAATCCACCGGGGTGGTGACCTTCAAATTCTCCTCGTCACCTTCCACAATCCGAACCGCCAGACCCATTCGCTCCACTGCGGAGCAATCATCTGTCAGCTGTGCTCCATCCTCCTGGGCCTTTTTAAGTGCGCCCCGGAGCAGGTCAAAGTCGAAGACCTGGGGGGTCTGCACTGCCTGAAGGGTGGAACGGTCAGGGGTATTGACCACAACGCCGCCTTTTACCACCTTGATGGTGTCCTTCACCGGAACTGCCGGAGCCGCTGCGCCGTAGGTATGGGCCGCCCGAACCACCCGGTCAATCACCTGCCAGGTCACCAGGGGTCTGGCACCGTCGTGGACCGCTGCCAGCTTCACATCCGGGGAAAGGCTGTTGAGGCCCAGGTTTACCGACTCCTGTCGGCTGGCACCGCCAACCACCACAGCTTTCACCTTGGGAAGGTTTCTGCACAGGTCGGTAATCCGCATGATGAGATCCTGGCGGGTCACCACTACGATTTCAGAAATGGCGTCACACTCCTGGAAGGTGCGGACAGTACGCAGGATCATGGGTTCTCCATGAAGCTGGGCCATGACCTTGTCGATGCCGCCCATTCGGGAAGCGGAGCCTGCGGCAACAATCACCGCACCGCATTTTTTCAGGGGCAGAAGCTTTCTGCCGGGCTTTGTCAGCCGCGTAATATCCATTCTTACAGCTCCTTTACGATTTTCTTGAAGAATCGTCCCCGCTCCACGAAGTTCTTAAACTGGTCAAAGGAAGCACTGGCAGGGCTCAGCAGCACCACATCTCCGGGAACTGCGTCTGCATCTGCCGCCCGAATGGCGTTTTCCAGCACACCGCAGTCCTTAATCTCCAACTCCTTGGGATCGTAGTCCGGGCAGTTTTCCACTGCCTCCCGGATCAGGCCTGCAGTGGCACCATTTAAGTACAGCTTCTTGACATGGGCGCAGATCTCCGGTGCCACAGGCTCATAAGGGATGTGCTTATCGTAACCGCCGGCAATCAGCAGCACCTTTTCCCGGTAGCACTTGAGGCCGCAGATGGTGCGGCTGGGGCTGGATGCCATGGAGTCATTATAGAACTTCACACCGTTCTTGGTACGGACGAACTCCATTCTGCCCTCTACACCGCCGAAGTTCTTCGCCACCTGCACAATGGCCTTGTCCTCTACCAGGCCCTCCACTGCGGCAATGGCTGCCATATAGTTCTCCACATTATGGGTGCCGGGAATCAGAATATCCCGGGATTCCAGAATCAATTCCCCATTGCGGTATATCTTTCCATCCCGCTCACAGACATGGGCCTGATTCTGCCGGGAGAAAAACTCCGTGATACCGTTGCCCCGGAAGGCGGCGGTAATGTCATTGTCTGCATTGAGAATCAGCTTGCCGTTGGCATCCTGGAACCGGAAGATATTCTTCTTGGCATCCACATACTCCGCCATATCCTTATGGACATCCAGATGGTTGGGTGCCAGATTGGTGACAACCGCGATTTCTGGGCTGCGCTGCATATCCATCAGCTGGAAGGAGGAAAGCTCCACCACAGCGTAGTCCTCCGCCTTCATTTCCCGGCAGTGGGGCAGCAGCGGTGCGCCGATATTGCCGCCCAGCCAAACGGTCTTGCCGCCAGCCTTTAGAATCTCAGAAATCAGGGTGGTGGTGGTGGTCTTGCCATCGGAGCCGGTGATACCAATCAGGTGGCAGGGGCATACCTCGAAGAAAACCTCCATCTCAGAGGTAATCCGAGCACCCCGATCCCGCAGAGCCTGGATGGCAGGATTGCCCGGGTGCATACCAGGCGTGCGGAACACCACCTCTGCCTCCACGCCCTCCAGGTAGTCGTCTCCCACATGGAGCTTACAACCGGCCTGTTCCAGATCCAGGACCTCCTGATCCAGCTTCTCTCGAGGCGTTCGGTCACAGCCCAGAACCTCACAGCCATATTCCAGCAGCAGCCGCACCAAAGGACGGTTGCTGACACCAAGACCCAGCACGGCAATTTTCTTTCCCCGAAGGGCTTCAAAATAGGTTTCAAATGCAGCTTGCATAATGTCATTCCCCATTCATTCAATTTTCTTTAGTATATCCCTTTCAAAAAGATTTTGCAAGATATTTGACAATTGGGCTTCCTTGCTGTACAATAAACACCGCAACCAGGTCGGACAGCCGCGGATGGGATCCGAAAGGACCCAGATGAGGAAAGTCCGGGCTCCATAGGGCAAGGATAACGGGTAACGCCCGCCGGGGGTGACCCCAGGACAAGTGCAACAGAGAGATACCGCTTCACTCCCCCAATCGGGAGCGAAGTAAGGGTGAAAAGGTGCGGTAAGAGCGCACCCGGCCCATGGAAACATGGGTTTTACGATGTAAACTCTATCCGGAGCAACGCCGTGTGTGGGACAATAGGCTAGCCCGGCCGTCCCCAAGAGGTGGCTTGATCCCGTGAGCAATTGCGGGGCTAGATAGATGGCTGTCAAGACAGAACCCGGCTTATAGACCTGTGTTGTAAAAAAGCACCGCTGAACCATCAGCGGTGTTTTTTTGGGGTGCCTGCGGGCATCTTTGGGAAACCGCATTGTTCAAAACAAAACCAGTCCTGCTTTCCGTGCATAAATTTCATTCACAGCTGCGTGCACTGAGCTGTGGATATCTTTTCAGATTTGAGTGTAACAAAGCCCAGAAAAGGCTTTCTATCCTCGATTCCCCACTTTTTTATACACAGGATCTGCAAATTCTGTGAAAAGAAAATCCAGAAACCACAAAACGCTCCACAGCCAATGCAAAGGTTGTGGAGCGTTTTCTGCTTTTTGAAGTCTATACTATCAAAAAAGGGCCCTCAGTCCGAAGACTGAGGGCCACCGTTACGACAAATTATATGCTGGAGTCAGAGTAAGAAATTACTCGTTGATAGCGGTAACAACACCGGAACCGACAGTACGGCCGCCCTCACGGATAGCGAAACGCAGGCCGGGCTCGATAGCGATGGGGGTGATCAGCTCAACGTCCATCTCGATGTTATCACCGGGCATGCACATCTCAACGCCCTCGGGCAGGTTGATGATGCCGGTAACATCAGTGGTACGGAAGTAGAACTGAGGACGATAGTTGTTGAAGAAAGGAGTGTGACGGCCGCCCTCTTCCTTGTTCAGGACGTAAACCTGGCCCTTGAACTTGGTGTGAGGATGGATGGAACCGGGCTTGCAGAGAACCTGGCCACGCTCGATGTTCTTCTTGTCGATACCACGCAGCAGAGCGCCGATGTTGTCGCCTGCTTCTGCGTAGTCCAGCAGCTTGTGGAACATCTCGATGTCGGTGACAACAGTGTTCTGCTTGTCCTCGCGGAGGCCAACGATCTCGACAGCCTCGTTCTTCTTGATGACGCCACGCTCAACACGACCGGTAGCAACAGTACCACGGCCGGAGATGGTGAAGACGTCCTCAACGGGCATCAGGAAGGGCTGGTCAGCCTTACGGTCGGGAGTGGGGATGTAGCTGTCAACAGCGTCCATCAGCTCCTTGATGGGAGCGTACTCGGGAGCGTTCATGTCCTTGGACTCGGAGATCAGAGCGTTCAGAGCGGAACCCTTGATGATGGGGCACTCTTCGTCGAAGCCGTACTCAGCCAGGGTCTCACGGATTTCCATCTCAACCAGCTCCAGCAGCTCTTCGTCGTCAACCAGGTCAGCCTTGTTCATGAAGACAACGATTGCGGGAACGCCAACCTGACGAGCCAGCAGCAGGTGCTCCTTGGTCTGAGCCATGGGGCCGTCGGTAGAAGCGATAACCAGGATAGCGCCGTCCATCTGAGCAGCACCGGTGATCATGTTCTTGATATAGTCAGCGTGGCCCGGGCAGTCAACGTGAGCGTAGTGACGGTTGTCGGTCTCGTACTCAACGTGAGCGGTGTTGATCGTGATACCACGTGCCTTCTCCTCGGGAGCCTTATCGATGGAAGCGTAGTCCTCGAAATCAGCGTAGCCCTTCAGAGCCAGGTACTTGGTGATAGCAGCGGTCAGAGTGGTCTTGCCGTGGTCAACATGGCCGATGGTGCCGATGTTAACATGGGGCTTAGTTCTTTCAAACTTCTGCTTAGCCATTTGAAATATTCCTCCTGTTGTAAATAATAAATTGAATTTTTAACAACGTAAATTTCCTGTGTATCGTACACATCGAGTACATCATACTACAAATTGCCCGGAAACACAAGAGAAATTTTTATGAACCCAAATCAGCCCTTGTTACGAGCCTTAACGATCTCTTCGGTCTTGGACTTGGGCAGCTCAGCGTTGTGGCTGGGCTCCATAGAGTACTGGCCACGGCCCTGAGTCTTGGAACGAAGGTCGGTTGCATAACCGAACATCTCAGCCAGAGGCACGTTAGCGTCGATCTGGACGCTGCCGGTACGGGTGATCTGACCCAGAATGTTACCACGACGGGCAGTCACGTCGCCAATGACGACGCCCATGTATTCGTCGGGAACATTGATGGAGACCTTCATGATGGGCTCAAGAATTGCGGGGTTGGCCTTCCGGCAAGCTTCCTTGAATGCCATAGAACCGGCAATCTTAAATGCCATTTCGGAGGAGTCGACCTCGTGATAGGAGCCGTCGAACAGAGTGACCTTGACATCAACGACAGGATAGCCTGCCATGACACCAGCGGTCATTGCGCCCTGGATACCGGCATCAACCGCAGGAATGTATTCCTTGGGGATGGCGCCGCCAACCACAGCGTTGACGAACTCGTAGCCCTTGCCGGGCTCGTTGGGCTCAACGCGGATCTTAACATGACCGTACTGGCCCTTACCACCGGACTGACGAGCGTACTTGGTGTCCTGCTCAACAGCCTTACGGATGGTTTCCTTGTAAGCAACCTGAGGTGCACCGACGTTAGCCTCGACCTTGAACTCACGGAGCAGACGGTCGACGATGATCTCCAGATGGAGCTCGCCCATGCCTGCGATGATGGTCTGACCGGTTTCCTGATCGGTGTAGGTCCGGAAGGTGGGGTCCTCTTCAGCCAGCTTGGCCAGAGCCAGACCCATCTTTTCCTGACCAGCCTTGGTCTTGGGCTCGATCGCAACAGAGATAACGGGCTCGGGGAAGACCATGGACTCCAGGATGATGGGGTGATCCTCATCACAGAAGGTATCACCGGTGGTGGTGTTCTTGATGCCGACAGCAGCAGCGATATCACCAGCGTAAACTACGTCGATATCCTCACGATGGTTGGAGTGCATCTGCAGGATACGGCCCAGACGCTCCTTGCTGCCCTTAGTGCAGTTCAGAACGGTGGAACCCTTCTCCAGGGTACCGGAGTACACACGGAAGTAGCAGAGCTTACCAACGTAGGGGTCGGTAGCAATCTTAAATGCCAGAGCGGAGAAAGGTGCATCGTCAGATGCGGGACGGAAGTCCTCTTCCTCAGTCTCGGGGTTCACGCCCTTGATGCCCTTCTTATCCAGGGGGCTGGGCATGTAGTCAACAACAGCGTCCAGAACCTGCTGAACACCCTTGTTCTTGTAGGAAGTACCGCAGACCACGGGAACCATCTCGTTGGCAATGGTAGCCTTACGGATGACAGCCTTGATCATGTCCAGGGGCACCTCTTCGCCTTCCAGATACATCATAGCGATGTCATCGTCCAGGGAAGAAACAGCGTCCATGAGCTTCTCATGGTACTCCTCAGCCAGGTCAACCATATCCTCGGGGATGTCCTCAACGCGGACGTCCTTACCCATATCATCATAGTAGATGTTGGCCTTCATGGTCAGCAGATCAATGTTGCCGCGGAAGAAAGCCTCGCTGCCGATAGGCAGCTGAATGGGCACTGCATTGCACTTGAGGCGATCGTCGATCATTTCCAGAACGCGATAGAAATCAGCGCCCAGGATGTCCATCTTGTTGACATAGATCATACGAGGGACCTTGTACTCGTCGGCCTGACGCCAAACGGTCTCAGTCTGGGGCTCAACGCCACCCTTTGCGCACAGAACGGTGACAGCACCGTCCAGAACACGAAGGCTACGCTCGACCTCAACAGTGAAGTCAACGTGACCCGGGGTGTCGATGATGTTCAGACGGCAGCCCTTCCAAAAACAGGTAGTAGCTGCGGAAGTGATGGTAATACCACGCTCCTGCTCCTGAGCCATCCAGTCCATGGTAGCAGAACCATCATGGGTCTCACCGATCTTGTAGTTCTTGCCGGTGTAGTACAGGATACGCTCGGTAGTGGTGGTCTTACCGGCATCGATGTGAGCCATGATGCCGAAGTTTCTGGTATTTTCCAGAGAATACTGTCTAGCCATTGTAGGATATCTCCTTCATTACCAACGGAAATGGGCGAATGCCTTGTTGGCTTCGGCCATCTTGTGGACGTCCTCACGCTTCTTCACAGATGCGCCGGTGTTGTTAGCGGCGTCCATGATCTCAGCGGCCAGTCTCTCACGCATGGTGTTTTCGCTGCGGTTACGGCTGTAAGTGGTGATCCAGCGCAGACCCAGGGTCTGACGACGATCGGGACGGACTTCGATAGGCACCTGGTAGGTAGCACCACCGACGCGGCGAGCCTTCAGCTCAACTGCGGGCATGATATTTTCCATGGCCTGCTGGAAAACTTCCAGGCCATTCTTGCCGGTCTTTTCCTCGACGATTTCAAAAGCACCATAAACGACCTTCTGGGCAACACCCTTCTTGCCGTCCAGCATGATGCTGTTCACGAGCTTGGTAACCAGAACGGAATTGTAATTAGGATCCGGAAGGACCTCTCTCTTGGGAACATTACCTCTTCTGGGCACTTTGCTTCCCTCCTTCATAATATAATGATTTCATCGGTACTCGAAAGTGAGTCTTTCGTTGTGCCTGGCCAGAGGTTTCTATATCATATATAAAAACGCTATGGCAAGGCCTTGCCTTGCGAACGGGCGTAGGAATAATTAAAGTGATTGGTGACAGAAGATCTTACTTCTTCTTGCCAGCCTTGGGCCGCTTTGCACCGTACTTGGAACGGGCCTGCATACGGTTCTGCACACCCTGGGTGTCGAGAGTACCACGGATGATGTGGTAACGAACACCGGGAAGGTCCTTAACACGACCGCCGCGGATCATAACCACGGAGTGCTCCTGCAGGTTGTGACCAACACCGGGAATGTAAGCGGAAACTTCCATACCATTGGTAAGACGTACACGAGCGATCTTACGCAGTGCAGAGTTAGGCTTCTTGGGGGTGGTGGTACGAACAGCAGTGCAGACACCGCGCTTCTGAGGAGAGGGCAGAGTAGTTGCCTCGGTCTTCAGGGAGTTCCAGCCCTTCTGCAGAGCAGGAGACTTGGACTCATAGGTGACCTTCTGACGTCCGTTACGGACCAGCTGATTAAAAGTAGGCATCGAATTTCTCCTTTCTTTTGTTCTCGCCGGATGGCGGGTAATTTATTCTACGGAAAATTTCCGTTAGAACCGAATTTCTTCCAGAACCGCTGCTGCCGAAGCACCTACGTCAATACCGCAGGCTTTTCCCAGCTCGGTCATAGAAGCGCACCAGCAGACATTTACGCCATGTTCTTCACACAGCTGTCCGATGGGCAGTGTAATGGCAGGATCGGCGTTTTTCGCCAGATACACATACCTGGCCCGGCCATTTAAGAGGGCCTTGCGCAGCTGCTTCACTCCCACAACGACATTGTATTGCCGAAGATCCGGGAGTTTGCCGCACTCAGGTATTGTACAATCATTCATAGTGTCCATACAATTTTGTATTATACGCATTTTTTCAAAAAAGTCAACAAATTTCCAAGAATTTTTTTATAAAAAAGAGCCAGACGAAAAAATTTACCGAGAATCACCAACTTTCAGCTTTTCTCTTTCCATTTTCTCTCCGTCCGGATTTTTTATGCGCACATCTGTGCGCTTCATGTGGAAATTGGCCGCTGCATAATTGCAGCGGCCAATCTATTTTTCACAAATTCCTCGGAAGGACGTCAGCTTAGTTCTCTTCTTCCTCAGCGCTCACCTGCTCGGGCTCCTCTTCGGAAGCCTCGGGGGTGCGGGCGGGAGGGGTGATACCGGGCTGATAATCCCGATAAGCCATCAAGCCGGAACCGGCGGGGATCAGCTTACCGATGATAACGTTCTCCTTCAGACCAACCAGGTGGTCGACCTTACCCTTGATAGCAGCATCGGTGAGGACCTTGGTGGTCTCCTGGAAGGATGCAGCAGACAGGAAGGAGTCGGTTGCCAGAGAGGCCTTGGTGATACCCAGCAGCACAGCAGAAGCTTCTGCCAGCTTGAGGTCAGTCTCACCTGCGTCAATCCGGGCCTGGACAGCGGCATTGGCATCCTCAAACTCGAAGGTGTCAATGACAGTGCCAATCAACAGCTCGGTGTCGCCGGGATCTTCCACGCGAACCTTACGCATCATCTGACGGATGATAACCTCGATATGCTTATCGTTGATTTCAACGCCCTGCTGACGGTACACCGCCTGGACGGACTGAACCAGGTAATCCTGAACAGCCTCAACGCCGGAAATACGCAGAACATCCTGAGGATAGAGAGCACCATCGGTGATGGGCTCGCCCTTGTGGACCACCTTACCGTGAGAAACCTTCAGGCCCACAGAATAGGGAACCTGGTAGGTCTTCACCTCGCCGTCCTCAGCGGTAACAGTGATGTTACGCAGAGCGGTACGGTGGGTGTCGTCGATGTTGACCACGCCGGTGATCTCAGAAATCTGAGCCATCTTCTTGGGACGGCGGGCCTCGAACAGTTCTTCAACTCTGGGAAGACCCTGAGTAATATCGTCACCAGCAACGCCGCCGGAGTGGAAGGTACGCATGGTCAGCTGAGTACCAGGCTCACCGATGGACTGTGCAGCAATGATGCCGACTGCTTCGCCCAGGTCCACTTCTCTGGAAGTAGCCAGGTTCATGCCGTAGCACTTTGCACAGACACCGCTTCTTGCACGGCAGCCCAGGATGGTGCGGATATAAATCTTATCAATGCCGTGAGCCTCGAACTTTGCTGCATCCTCGGGCATCATCATGACGTTCTTGGAGTGCAGGACCTCGCCGGTGATGGGAGAGATCACGTCGTTTACGGGGTAACGGCCCTTAATACGGTTGCCGAAGGAATCAATGACATCGCCGTTCTGGTACACAGCGCCAACCCAAATACCATGGGTAGTGCCGCAGTCGTGCTGACGAATGATGACATCCTGAGAGACATCGACCATTCTTCTGGTCAGGTAACCGGAGTCAGCGGTACGCAGAGCGGTATCGGTCATGCCCTTACGTGCGCCTCTGGAGGAAATGAAGTACTCCAGAACGCTCAGACCTTCACGGAAGTTTGCCTTAACAGGGATCTCAATGGTACGGCCGGCGGTATCTGCCATCAGACCACGCATACCAGCCAGCTGTCTGATCTGTGCCATAGAACCACGAGCACCGGAGTCAGCCATCATGTAGATGGGGTTGAACTCATCCAGGTTGCCCTGCAGGGCATCGGTAACCTCAGCGGTGGTCTTTTCCCACTGCTGAACCACCAGACGATAACGCTCGTCGTTGGTGATGAAGCCATGACGGTAGAAGTTTTCGATCTCAACGACCTTGTCCTCTGCCTCATGAATCAGCTGATACTTAATGGCAGGAACCACCATATCCGCAATGGACACGGAGATAGCGCCCTTGGTGGAATACTTATAGCCCAGAGCCTTGATCTTATCCAGCATTTCCGTAGCGATGGTGAAGCCATGCTTGCGGATACACTTGTCGATGATCTTGCCCAGCTGCTTCTTGCCGACCAGGAAGCTGATTTCCAGGTCGAACTCGTGACCGGGCTGGGTACGGTCCACAAAGCCCAGGTCCTGAGGAATGGGCTCGTTGTAGATCAGACGGCCCACAGTGGCGTCGATGATCTTGTACTGCATCTCGCCATTGACTCTCTTGCCGTAGCGGACACGGATGGGAGCGTGCAGGCCGATGCTGCCCTCTGCATATGCAGCGACAGCCTCATCGGTGCTGGAGTAGTTATGAACAGGACGGAACTTTGCAATGGCCTTGCCCACAGCACTGGCGGACTTATTGGCAGCCAGGAACTCGTCGGCATCCACAATCTCGCCCACGGGCAGGCTGGTATCGCCGGCATCGGTGACGAAGACGGTCTCTGCGCCCTTCTCGGCCTTGCCCAGACGGGTATAGGTCAGGTAGTAAGCACCCAGGATCATATCCTGCGTAGGCACAGTAACAGGCTTGCCGTCCTGAGGACGGAGCAGGTTGTTGGCAGAGAGCATCAGGATTCTGGCTTCTGCCTGGGCCTCGGGGGACAGAGGCACGTGAATAGCCATCTGGTCACCGTCGAAGTCCGCGTTAAATGCGGTACAGCAAAGAGGATGCAGCTTCAGTGCACGGCCTTCCACCAGGACAGGCTCGAAAGCCTGAATACCCAGGCGGTGCAGGGTAGGTGCACGGTTCAGCATAACGGGACGGTCCTTGATGATGTCGTCCAGAGCATCCCAAACCTCGGTCTTGCCCTTGTCGATCATCTTCTTTGCGGACTTGATGTTGTTAGCCAGGCCGTCGGCAACCAGCTTCTTCATAACGAAGGGCCGGAACAGCTCGATAGCCATTTCCTTAGGCACGCCGCACTGGTAGAGCTTCAGCTCAGGACCGACAACGATAACGGAACGACCAGAGTAGTCGACACGCTTACCCAGCAGGTTCTGACGGAAACGGCCCTGCTTACCCTTCAGCATATCGCTGAGGGACTTCAGTGCACGGTTGTTTGCGCCGGTAACGGCACGGCCCCGACGACCGTTATCAATCAGGGCGTCCACAGCCTCCTGCAGCATCCGCTTTTCGTTGCGGACGATGATGTCAGGAGCCTGCAGCTGCATCAGTCTTCTCAGACGGTTGTTACGGTTGATGACCCGGCGATACAGGTCGTTCAGGTCGGAGGTAGCAAATCTGCCGCCGTCCAGCTGAATCATAGGCCGGATATCGGGAGGAATGACAGGCAGCACATCCATGATCATCCAGCTGGGCTTGTTGCCGGACTCACGGAAAGCCTCAACGACCTCCAGACGCTTGACAAGGCGCAGCTTCTTCTGGGAAGAAGCAGTCTTGAGCTCCTCACGCAGGCGGTTGGACAGCTCTTCCAGATCAATCTGGTCCAGCAGCTCCTTCACAGCCTCGGCGCCCATGCCGGCCTTGAAGTCATCCTCGTACTTCTCCCGCATATCCCGGTACTCCTTCTCGGTGAGCACCTGGCCGTGGGCCAGAGGTGCATCGCCGGGATCGGTGACAATGTAGGAAGCGAAATACAGGACCTTTTCCAGAACCTTGGGGCTGATATCCAGAATCAGGCCCATCCGGGAAGGAATTCCCTTGAAGTACCAGATGTGGCTGCAGGGAGCAGCCAGCTCGATGTGGCCCATCCGCTCACGGCGGACCTTGGCCTTGGTGACCTCGACGCCGCAGCGGTCGCAGATCTTGCCCTTGTACTTGATCTTCTTATACTTACCGCAGTGGCACTCCCAGTCCTTGGTGGGTCCGAAGATCCGCTCACAGTACAGGCCGTCCCGCTCGGGTTTCAGGGTACGATAGTTGATGGTCTCAGGCTTCTTAACCTCGCCGTAGGACCACTGCCGGATCATCTCCGGCGATGCAATGCCAATTTTAATGGCATCAAAGGTGGCATCTGCCATGGTTCCGCCTCCTTATTCTACATCGGTGTCGGCATCTTCTGCCGCGTCACCGAACACATCCATAATATCCTCAGGACCGTCCTCGTCGATGACGAAGCCGGCATCCAGAACCTCATCGGTATCGCCGACGACCAGATCATTCTGGTGCTCGGCGCTGTAGACGATCTCATCATCATCGTCATCTTCTTTAAGCTCGATCTCGTTTCCGTTCTCATCCAGCACACGGATATCCAGGCACAGAGCCTGCAGTTCCTTGACCAGGACCTTGAAGGACTCGGGAACACCGGGCTTGGGGATGTTGCTGCCCTTGACGATGGCTTCGTAGGTCTTGACACGACCCACCACGTCGTCGGACTTCACCGTCAGGATTTCCTGCAGGGTGTAAGCGGCGCCGTAAGCCTCCAGGGCCCAAACTTCCATTTCGCCGAAACGCTGGCCGCCGAACTGGGCCTTGCCGCCGAGAGGCTGCTGAGTAACCAGTGCGTAGGGACCGGTGGAACGGGCATGGATCTTATCATCAACCAGGTGATGGAGCTTCAGGTAGTAGGGGTAGCCGACAGTGACCAGGTTATCAAAGGGCTCGCCGGTACGGCCATCATAAAGGATGGTCTTGCCGTCTTCCCGCAGGCCGGCCAGCTTCAGGGTATCCCGGATGTCCTTCTCGTTTGCACCGTCGAACACGGGGGTAGCGACCTTCCAGCCCAGCGCCTTAGCGGCGTAGCCCAGATGGACCTCAAGCACCTGACCGATGTTCATACGGGAAGGCACGCCCAGGGGGTTCAGAACGATATCCAGAGGAGTACCGTCAGGCAGGAAGGGCATATCTTCCTCAGGCAGAACACGGGAAACAACACCCTTGTTACCGTGACGACCGGCCATCTTATCGCCCACGGAGATCTTACGCTTCTGGGCAATGTAGACACAGACGGACTTGGTAACACCGGGAGCCAGCTCGTCGGAGTTTTCTTTGGTAAAGACCTTGACGTCCACGACAATGCCGCTTTCGCCATGGGGGACCTTGAGGGAGGTATCCCGGACTTCTCTTGCCTTCTCACCGAAGATTGCGCGCAGCAGCCGCTCCTCGGGGGTCAGCTCGGTCTCGCCCTTGGGGGTGACCTTACCAACCAGGTAGTCGCCGGAGTGGACCTCAGCACCAATGCGGATGATGCCGTCCTCGTCCAGATCCTTCAGGGTATCCTCGCCCACGTTGGGGATGTCACGGGTGATTTCCTCGGGTCCCAGCTTGGTATCCCGGGCTTCAGTCTCGTGCTCCTCGATGTGGATGGAGGTGAAGACGTCCTCACGGACCAGACGCTCGTTCAGCAGAATGGCGTCCTCGTAGTTGTAACCTTCCCAGGTAACGAAGCCGATCAGCACGTTCTTACCCAGAGCAACCTCACCGCCGGAGCAGGAAGGACCGTCAGCAATGATCTGCTGGGTGTCCACGTGCTCGCCAACCACCACGATGGGCCGCTGGTTGATGCAGGTGCCTGCGTTGGAACGGGAGAACTTAGTGAGGTGGAAGACCTCGGTCTCGCCATCGTCGTAGTGGACGGTGATGCTGGTAGCGGAGACAGCGGTAACCACGCCGGGCTTGCGGGCCTTGAGGCAGACCTCAGAGTCCACAGCGGCCTTGTGCTCGATACCGGTAGCGACGATAGGAGGCTCGGTGGTGAGCAGAGGCACAGCCTGACGCTGCATGTTAGCGCCCATCAGAGCACGGTTAGCGTCATCGTTCTGCAGGAAGGGAATGAAAGAAGTAGCAATGGAAATCATCATACGGGGAGAAACGTCGATGTAATCGATGACTTCCCGGTCAACTTCGATGATTTCGTTGCGGTGACGGCAGGTGATACGGGGGTTAGCCAGGCAGCCGTTCTCATCCAGAGGCTCGTTGGCCTGACCGATGTAGAAATCGTCTTCCACGTCGGCGGTCATGTACTCTACTTCCTCGGTAACAAAGCCGGTAGCCTTGTCCACCTTACGGTAAGGAGCCTCGATGAAGCCGTACTCGTTGATCCGAGCGAAGGTAGCCAGATAGTTAATCAGGCCGATGTTAGGACCTTCAGGGGTCTCAATGGGGCACATACGACCGTAGTGGGTGTAGTGAATATCTCGAACGTCGAAGGATGCACGGTCACGGCTCAGACCGCCGGGGCCCAGTGCGGACAGACGACGCTTGTGGGTCAGCTCTGCCAGGGGGTTGTTCTGGTCCATGAACTGGGACAGAGGGGAAGAACCGAAGAACTCCTTGATAACCGCAGTCACAGGCCGGATGTTAATCAGACTCTGGGGGGTGACAGCGTCCAAATCCTGGACGGTCATACGCTCACGGATCACGCGGTCCAGACGGCTGAAGCCAATCCGGAACTGGTTCTGGAGCAGCTCGCCCACGCAGCGCAGACGACGGTTGCCCAGATGGTCAATATCATCGGGGGTGCCGCAGCCCATAGCCACGCAGTTGAGGTAGTTGATGGAAGCCATGATATCGTCCACAATGATGTGCTTGGGAATCAGATCGTCCATGCGCTCGGCAATGGCATCTTCCCAGCCGTCAGCAGGGACGGTTTCCAGCATTTCCTTCAGGACGGAGAAACGGACCTTCTCCTTGATGCCGTACTCAGCAGGGTCGAAGTCCACGAAGTTAGCCATGTCCACCATGTTGTTGGAGAACACCTTAACAGCGTTGTCACCAATCTTGATGACAGCCTCGTTGACGCCCTTTGCAGACAGCTCGTGAGCCTGTGCACGGGAGATGAAGTCGCCGGGCATAACCAGAATCTCACCGGTCATAGGATCGGTAATGGGCTCAGCAGCCTCCTGGCCGGACAGACGGCTCCAAATGTCCATCTTCTTATTGAACTTATAACGGCCGACCTTGCTGACGTCGTAGCGGTGAGCGTCGAAGAGCAGGCCTTCCAGATGTGCAATGGCGGTCTCCACCGTGGGAGGCTCACCGGGACGCAGACGGCGGTAGA
>JAHHRT010000040.1 GCA_020025615.1 Oscillospiraceae bacterium
TTTGATGGGTTGGAACAAGAAATTCGATAAAAACGTGGCTGGTGCAAGGAAAGCACCAGCCATTTTGTGTTTTATAGGAACCTGCCGTGTGGGGGGAAGGGGGATATTGGCCCCGCCGGCTTCATTGACAGAGCCGCCAATCTATTTTATAATGTCCGTAATTCTATCACAGGAAAGTGACGGTGGCGGCAATGGCGCAGTGGAAAGAAATCAGTATTACCGATATAAAAAATGTTCGGATTGGGCACGCACAGGATGAGCAGAATGGCACTGGATGTACCGTAATCCTTTGCGATAAAAAGGCTCCCTGCGGGCTGGATGTGCGGGGCGGCGGCCCGGCTTCCAGAGAAACCCAGCTGCTGGACCCCACCGCTTCCAATGACGGTGTTCATGCCGTGCTTCTCAGCGGCGGCAGTGCCTATGGTCTGGATGCCGCCGGGGGCGTGATGAAATATTTGGAAGAACATGGAATCGGCCTGAAGGTGGGCAAGGCACTGGTCCCCATTGTGGTGGGCTCCTGTATTTTTGACCTGAACTGTGTCAATCACCAGGTCCGGCCCGATGCGAAAATGGGCTATGCCGCCTGCGTGGACAGTGAACGAAACCTGGAGCGCAACGGCAATGTGGGCGCGGGAATGGGCGCCACGGTGGGAAAGATGCTGGGGGACAAGCGGGCCATGAAGTCGGGCCTGGGCACCTATGCCATTCAGGTGGGCCGTCTCCAGGTGGGGGCCGTTGTGGTGGTCAATGCCATCGGAGATGTGTTCCAGATGGATTCCCAGAAGCAGCTGGCGGGCCTTCTCAATAAGGACGGCACCGGCATGATTAGCAGCGAGGAAGAGGCGGTGCGGCTTTTGCAGCTCAAGAGCCACTTTGTCTCCAACACCACCATTGCTGCCATTGTCACCAATGCGGGGCTTAGTAAGTCCCAGATGAAGAAGGTGGCCCAGCTGGCATCCAACGGCATTGCCAGAACCATCCGCCCGGTGAATACCTCCATGGACGGGGATTCGGTTTATGCCCTGTCTTGCGGAAATGTGACTTCCAGCAGTGACGTGGTGGGAACCCTGGCGGCCCATGTGCTGGGGAAGGCCATCAACCGGGCCGTGCTGGAAACCACGGAGATGTACGGCTATCGGTCTGCACAGTCCTTTTTGAAGTAATCAAAACGCTCCGAAGAAAGGAATTTCCATTTCTTCGGAGCGTTTTTTGTTGGGTAGATCAGTGGAGGAAGAGCTTCACCAGCTTTTGGTAGAAGTCCCGGTAGGGCTGATAGCGCATAGGCAGGTCCATCCAGGTTTTCTTATCCACAATGCTCTTATGGTGGGAAAAGGCATCAAAGCCAACCTTGCCGTGATAGGCTCCCATGCCGCTGTTACCCACGCCGCCAAAGCCCATATAGGGGGTCGCCAGGTGGATGATGGTGTCGTTGATACAGCCGCCGCCGAAGGGGCAGACCTGGGTAACGTGGCGGATGGCCTGCTTGTCCTCAGAAAAGAAATAGAGGGCCAGGGGATGGGGCCGGGCGTTGATGGTTTCCAGAAGTTCGTCCAGGGAGCGGTAGGTGAGGATAGGCAGCAGCGGCCCGAAGATTTCCTCCGCCATGATCGGGGCCTCCCAGGTGCAGGGGCTTACCAGAGTAGGGGCGATTTTCAGGGCTGCCGGGTCGGTATCTCCGCCGAACAGCACGGAGCTGCTGTCCAGAAGCTGGGTGAGCCGGGCAAAATGCTTTTCATTGATGATTTTTCCGTAGTCGGGATTGTGCAGGGGGTCTGTGCCGAACTGGCGGATGATTTCTGCCCGCAGCGCTTCCATCAGGGGCTGGGCCACAGATTCCTCACAGCATACATAATCAGGGGCAACGCAGGTCTGCCCGCAGTTGAGAAATTTTCCGAAGACGATGCGCCGGGCTGCCAGCTTGAGGTCTGCGGTGGCATCCACAATACAGGGGCTTTTTCCGCCCAATTCCAGAGAAACCGGGGTCAGGTGGGGAGCCGCACAGCGGAGAACCTCTTTTCCCACGGCGGCACTTCCGGTAAAGAAAATGTAGTCGAAGGTCTGATGGAGCAGCTGCTGGTTTTCCTCCCGCCCTCCGGTGACCAGACAGACCAGGCCCGGCTCGAAGGCCTCCTCCACAATGGTTTTCAGAACCCGGCAGGTCTCCGGGGCATAGGCACTGGGCTTCAGCACTGCGGTGTTTCCGGCAGCCAGAGCGTCAATGAGGGGGTCCAGGGTCAGCATTAGGGGATAGTTCCAGGGGCTCATAATGAGCGTCACGCCCCGGGGGCTGGGCATCACATAGCTGCGGGCGGCAAACTGGGCAAGGGGTGTGGCAGCCCGTCTGTCTCTGGAAAATTTCTTCACATGGCGGAGCATATAGGAAAGCTCGCTGTACACCATGCCCAGCTCACACAGGTAGCTTTCGGCCTGGCTCTTGCCAAGATCTGCCTGCAAGGCTTGGTAAATATCCGATTCATGCCGCTGCAATGCTGCTTTCAGGCTGTGAAGCGCGGCAATTCGGTTTTCTATGGGCAGGGTTTTCCCCGCCTGAAAATAAGCCCGCTGGGCGGCAATCTGCTCCTGTAACTGAGATCCTTTCATGTGCTGGCCTCCAAAAATCTGCGCCTTTGGCTGTGGGTGTTCGGGAACGGTATCCGACCGCTTCTGACGGCGGATGCCCCGGTGAATAATAAAAATAGTATACACCCTGGTTTTTTGATTCGTCAACGATAAATTCCCGGCACGCAGGGGAATCCCTTGGCAGAAAACTGTGGAAACTACGGGATTTGGGGCTGTTTTTTGCGGAAGAATGTGATATACTGGGTGCCGCAGAGAAAAGCGATTGGCAAGAAGAATGGGAGATTATCTATGAATTACATTGTGTTTGACCTGGAATGGAATCAGCCCGCCAATGAAACGGTGGTGGTGACGGAGCCGGTTTACCTCACCGGAGAAATCATCGAAATCGGTGCGGTGAAGCTGGACGACAGGTTTCAAATTGTGGACGAGCTGCGGCTGTATGTGATGCCCAAGTATTACACCAAGATGCACCACAGAATTGCATCCCTTACCCACATCAATGACAAGTGCCTTCAGGAAAACGGAGTGACCTTCCCGGAGGCGTTTCAGAAATTCCGGCAGTGGTGCGGCGAGGAATATGCCTACATGACCTGGAGTGACAGCGACCTTCCGGTGCTCATCGACAATATGCTGCTCCACGGCCTGGACATTTCGGAAATCCCGGTGTGCTATGACATCCAGCGAATCTTTGCCCGGGAGATTATGCGCACGGATCGGCAGTTTTCTCTGGATACCGCCATTGAAATTCTGGGGGAGCATGGGGATGAGGCCCACGATGCCCTCCACGATTCCAGAAATACGGTGAAGGTCTGCGACCACCTGGACCTGGACACCTATCTGGAGGAATACGGCTCCCGGGTGTTTGCAGAGCAGCCCAGCAGTCGGGTCTATGAGAGCATGACGGAAATCCTGGGGGATGAAAATCTCCGGGCCTTTGAATGTCCCTGGTGCGGGGAGCCGATTCACTGCGATCCCTGGCTCCAAATGCCCCATCACCGGCTGATGGCAATGGGTGTCTGCCCCCAGGAGGACGAGTTTATTGTGTATCTTACGTGTATGCCCTGCGCCGCCGGAGGCTTCCGGGTCAGCCGTCTGTTCTATGAAATGAGCGACGACCTGTGGGACCGCTATCAGGATGCGCTGGAGGTACAGGCTTCCCGGGAACAGCCGGTTTAACCGAAATACAGAAAAGCCCAGCGTGTCGAAAAAGCCTTTTCTCCCCGCTGAGGCGACTTTTCAGAACGATTTGAAGTTCTGAAAAGTCGGTTGATGGAACGCGAAAGACACCCCTGATGGGTTTCTTTCACACGATCTTCCTTTCCGTCCACGGGGATGTAACCACTTTTTTGACAGTCTCAGCCCTCACGAAATGTGAGGGCATTTTTCTGCCGATGATTTAGGCTTCGTGGGGGATGACGACTTTTTCCACCTGCCAGTGTCCGTCGGTAATCTCCATCCGAGCCAGGGAAATCTCCTGGTGGAATCTTCTGGGGCCGCAGCTGCCGGGATTCAGATACAGCACCCCGTCCCGCTGTTCCTGGGCGTATTTGTGGGAGTGACCGTAAATGACCACATCCACCCCGGCAAGCTCCGCCGGGATGTCCTTTTTATTGTGGACCATGTAGAAATGCAGGCCGCCCAGGGAAAAACGCAGTTCCTTGGGAATGGCCTCGGCCCAGTCTTTATCGTTGTTGCCCCGGACGACGTACAGGGGCGCATAGGATTTCAGCGTATCCACAATCTTCTGGCTGTTAATATCTCCGCCGTGGACAATGGCATCCACATCCCGAAGGCAGTCAAGAACCTGGGGCCGGAGCAGACCGTGGGTATCGGAGAGAATGGCAAGCTTCATTCCATTCTCCTGTTAATAGGCAATCACTTCATAGCCGTCTTCCGTCACCAGCACCTGAATCTCCCACTGGGCGGAGGGACTGCCGTCGGCGGTGAACACCGTCCAGTTGTCATCCTCATCCACAAAGACATCCGGGCCGCCCATGTTGATCATAGGCTCAATGGTGAAGATCATACCCGGGACCATGAGCATCTCCGTGCCCTTCTGGGACACATAACTGACCCAGGGGTCCTCGTGAAATTCCAGGCCAATGCCGTGACCGCCGATTTCCTGGACCACGCTGTAGCCGTTTTCCCGGACAAAGTCGTGAATGGCCTGGCCCATATCGCCCAGGTGCTTCCAGGGCTTTACCTCTTTGAGGCCCACTTCCAGGCTCTGCCGGGCGATTTCTACCAGGCGCTTCTTCTCCGGGGAGACCTCACCGATGCAGAACATCCGGGAGGAGTCGGAGAAATAGCCGTCCAGAATGGTGGAGCAGTCTACATTGATAATGTCCCCATCCTGGAGCACTTCGTCGGGAGAGGGGATGCCGTGGCACACCACATCGTCGATGGAGGTACACACGCTCTTGGGGAAGCCCTCATAGTTGAGCGGTGCAGGAATACCGCCCATGCGCACGGTCTCGTCATACACCCACTGATCGATTTCCTGGGTGGTGACACCTGCATGAATGTGTTCAGCCACGTAGTCCAGGACGGCAATGTTGATTTTTGCGCTTTCCTTGATTTTCTGGATCTGGGCCTCGTTTTTGATGAGGTCCCGGGAGGGAACCAGACTGCCGTGGTTTTCAAAGTCCTGCAGCATATCGTCAAATCGGCAGTGACAGTGCTTGTACTTCTTGCCGCTTCCGCACCAGCAGGGGTCGTTTCTTCCCAGTTTATTCATAAAAATCCACCCTTTCATATTGACAGGGGCCGCAGAAGCGGTCCGCAATGATTCTGACTATCATTATAAATCTATTGGCGGCTCTGCGCAACCGCTGTGAGCCTTCCGAGAAAAAAGAATTTTAGAAAGCAGAGCGCCCGATCTATGGCGGCAGGTTGCAAAGCTTCGTTTTATTCGATATAATACAAATTATTACGGATTCCGGAGTGCCGGATCTTAGCAAAACAGCGCGGAGTAGAGAAAGATATGAATACAAGAACAGACCTATTAAAAGGAAATATTTTGCGGGCACTGGTTGCCATGTCTCTTCCCATTATGGCGACCTCTCTGTTGCAGATGGCCTATAACATGACAGACATGATTTGGATTGGACGGGTGGGCAGCAGCTCGGTGGCGGCGGTTGGTGCAGCGGGTATGTTTGTGAACCTGGCAAACGGCATCAGCGCATTCCTGCGGGTGGGCGGTCAGGTGAACGTGGCCCACGCCTACGGAAGGGGAGACCGGGAGGAGGCTGCCCAATATGCGGCAAACGCCTTGCAGCTGGGGGCCATTCTGGCGGTGGTCTACGGCCTGGTGATCTGCCTGTTCCGGCGGCCCTTCATCGGCTTCTTCCGCTTTACCAGCACCCAGGTGATTCGGGACGCGGAAGTCTATCTGCTCATCATGGGTGCCTTTGCCCTGTTTAACATCCTGAACCCCATCTGCACCGCAGTGATTACCGCGACGGGAAACAGCAAGGTTCCCTTCCGCATCAGCACGGTGGGCCTGATCATCAATCTGATTCTGGACCCTGTGCTGATCTTTGGCGTTGGGCCCTTCCCGAAAATGGGGGTTCTGGGCGCTGCCGCGGCTACGGTGTTTGCCCAGTTTGTGGTGTTTCTGCTGTACATCCGCTATATGAAGGCGGATCAGCAGGTATTCAGCAAAATGCACCTGGGAAAGCCGCTGGATTGGACGCTCACCCGGAAAATTGTGCGCATCGGTATGCCTGCCACGGTGCAGGGGGTAATGTTCAACGGCATCTCTATGACCATCGGCCGGATCATCGCCGTATGGGGCGAAACCGCCATTGCGGTGCAGAAGGTGGGAATCCAGGTGGAAGCCATCTCCTACATGGCCGCCGACGGCTTTGCAGCTGCCACCAACTCCTTCATTGCCCAGAACTACGGTGCCGGACAGTACGACCGGGCCAGAAAGGGCTATTCCACGGCCCTGAAGGTGATGATGGGCTGGGGCGTTTTCACTACCGCAGTGCTGGTGCTGGTGCCTGCTCCTATTTTCCGGGTCTTCATCAACGAGCCGGAGGTCCTGCCTCTGGGCATCGACTATCTGCGGATTCTGGGGTACTCCCAGCTGTTTATGTGCATGGAAATCCTCACCGCCGGAGCCTTTTCGGCCTATGGAAAGACCCTGCCGCCCTCTGTCATCAGTATTGTCTTTACCAGTATGCGAATCCCCATGGCAGTACTCCTGGGAAAGACGGCCCTGGGGCTCAACGGTGTGTGGTGGAGCATCAGCCTGTCCTCTGTGTTTAAGGGGGTAATCCTGGTGCTTCTCTTCCTGGGTTTTATGCGCAGATTCCGCGCCGAGCACGAAAGCGTTTCCGATTCCGTCAACCGCTGACAAAGCGGAAACGGAACGGGATGCCCGGACAGAAGAAGCTGCAATTTATACAGCGAAAAGGAAAAAATTTTATACATCCTGTGCAGCCTGCCGAATGGCAGGCTGCTATGCTTTCAAACCGCAAAATAGGGTTGACTTAGGGCGGAAAATGCGATATATTAAACCAGGAAATGCGGGAATATGCCGCGTTTTGACAGAAAATATCAAAAAATTACAAAATTATATTACAAAAGGTTACAAAGCCGAAAGGCGGCGTATGAAAAGGGAAGCCGGTGCAAAGCCGGTACAGTCACCTCTGCTGTGACGTGGACGAACGGACGATAAATCATTGGGAGTATTCCTGAGAAGATGTCCGGGAGGATGAAGCGAAGTCAGAATACCTGCCTTTTGTACAAAAGGGTGGTTCTGGGATGAGGAATGCAGCCTGCAATAAACCCATGGGGTTACTGTGCCCCTTTCTCATCCCTCCGTTGTGACCGTTCGCAGCGGGGCTTTTTTTGCCGTTTTTACGGCATATAACAATTTCATATGGTAAAGGGATATTCATGCGCCTGCGCATGAAGCGGGAAATCGGTGAAAATCCGATACAGTCACTCCTACTGTGAAGCGGACAATCAAACGGCAGCTCCTTGTGGTCGAGCGGAGAAAACGTTTGAGAGGATGAAGCAAAGTCAGAATACCGTCCCTTTGCCAGTTCAAGGCGATTCTGGGATGAAGGAGCAGCCCGCCAGCCATATGACAAGCTGGGCCTGTCCTTCTAACACCGTTAGAGGGCTTTTTTTATGCCCCATCAACATCGTATTATATTTAGAAAAGGAGATTTTCTATGATGAACCAAGGATTCAAACCCATTGGACACAGAATGATTGCGTTGTTCCTGGCAGCTCTGCTGCTGGTGCAGGCGGCTCCTGTGGTCCCTGCAAGGGCAGCCCAGGTATCAGAGCCTGTGGCAGAGGAAATCACGGAAGAAGTGGTTCCCGAAACCCCGGCAGAAGCCCCTGAGACTGCTGAGGAAGCAGTTCCCGAAGCTCCACATCACGTTCAAGGTGGTAAAGGAGACTACTCCTGAACCTCCTGCGCCTCCGGTAAAGCCGGACGAACAGGCAGGCAATGGACTCTTCACCGCAAAGATTGGCGAAAAAGTACTGAAGGTCAATGAGATTGCAGCGCCTGAGTATATGTGTGGCGTGGAGCAAGCCTTTGAAATCGAAGTTCCTGAGAGTCTGAAAGAAGGAGCTGTCAAGCTGGATGGCCTGAAGGGGTATCTTTATTACGAGATTACCCAAAAGGATGACTGCTATAGTTCCGGTGCAATGCAGCCTCTGTCTGGTCCTCTTGCAATCAACACGTACGGCTATCATCTGAGTGGTGACCTGGAGCTCCACATCACCTTCAAGCTTAAGACCATGCCCAAGGCCCCCATTCGGGTAACCCTCAACGGCCAGGAATTGCAGGTGGATGTACTTCCGGCAAAAAACAGCACACTCTATAAGAACGATCTTGTAATCCATGTTCCGACCCCCTTTGTAAAGACCGTGACCGTTCACAACATGAAGGGTTGGGGTTATGTTGTGAACGACCGCTTCGGTATGCAGGAAACTATCGAGACGGAGAATTGGGAGGCAAAAATTCTCGCCCCCAATGAATTCTATTACCTGAGTAAATGGCCGGATAACTACCATGTAAGCTTCCAGGTGGCAGAAGCCGCAGAGGCTAACATCATTCTCAACGCCCAGATGGACGGCAAATTCCTGCTGCCTCCTGAGACTGCCGCCGGCGTAAAGCCGGGCCTTGCCAAGGAGCTGGGATATGCCTACGGCGAAGGCATTACAGAGAAGGACATTACGGCCCTGGATGCCCTGGTGAAGATGCACCAGATCAAGTATCCTGGCAAGAATGTGAACGAGTACCTGGCTCTGAACGAAAAGGGCTTTATTACCAAAGTCTTTGGCGTTGAGACCGGTGCAGTAGGCTTTATGGTCAACGGCAGTATGCCCAACACAGGCATTGCTGCAACGGTCATCCACGAGGGAGATACCGTCGATTTCTTCAACTATCAGGATACCAACGGTTGGAGCGATAAGACGGTCTGGCTGGAACAGAACGGTATTCAAAAGACGAACTTCCAGGCTGCCGCCGGTGTGCCTGTGACCCTGACGGTGAAGAGCGCCGATTACCAGGGAACGGTCACGGCAGTGTCCGGGGTACGGCTGGCAACGGTAGCCGCAGACGGCACCATCACCCCCATGGAGGGTGTTACCGATGAAAATGGCAATGTCTCCGTAACCTTCCCCGAAAAGGGCAGCTATACGGTGACGGTTACCAGCTCCGAAACCACCAAGGTGGTCATGCCCCTGGTCCATGTGACGGTTTCCGACCATGTGGTGACCCTGAGCGTGGAAGCCAGAACTGCGGGCAAGGGAGATTTCCTGCCTGCTACGGTCATGGTTCTGCAATCCGAAGGTGCGCAGACCGTGAAGCAGCTGCTGGATGCAGCCGCTAAGGAATTTAAGCTGGATGTTCAGTACAGCGGCAAGGGAATTCAGTCCATCAACGGTTTGGGCGGCGGCTGGCGCTGCTATGTAAACGGAAAGGCCATTGAGACCTCTGTTGCAGAGCACAAGGCAGCAGCAGACGATGTGATTCGCATCCGCTTTGCAGTGACCCCCTCCGCAGAGGAACTGAATGAACCCCTTTATGCGTATCTCCAGAAGCTGGTAAACGAAGCAAAGGATAAGCTGAAGCTCTCCTACACCCAGGACACCAAGCAGGTTCTGCAGAAGGCTGTGACAGATGCAGAGGCAGTCCTTGCCGATTCTGCTAACAACAGCACCGACACAGACAAGGAACTGCTGGTGAGCAAGCACATTGCAGCCGTCAACGCAGGCCTTGCCCAGCTGGTGGCAGAGGAGACAGAACAGGATCCCGCCATTCCCAAGGACTTTGAAAACGATCTGTGGCTCCAGTATGACCACAAGAATCTGAAGGTTGGCGAGACGGCTACCATCTATCCTCGCCGGATTCCTCAGATCATTGACGATCCTATCAGCAACAATATCACGAGACCTGTATTCACCTTTACAATTGTGAAGGGTGATTCCATCAAGCTGAGTGAGACAGAGTCCCGGGAAAAGACCAAGGTCACCGCTGTGAAGGAAGGCACCAGCGTTGTGAAGGTCAGCTACAAGGCTGAGGGAAAATATGGTGCGTGCAGCCCTGTGAATGAGGGCTTGGTGGTGTTTAACGTCACCAACAGCGCATCTACCCTTACCATTCAGACCAGCCTTTCTGCAATCCGCTCCTATGATACCATCTACTACACCGGCAGCGACACCGTTGCTTATCCCTTCACAGTATCTGTCGAGAATGCTGAGAAGGTAGTGGTTTCCTGCAACGACCAGGTCCTGACGGAGGAAAACGGAAAATACATTGCACAGTTTGAAAATCGCAGCAACATCGTAGAAATTACTGCCACCGATGCCAACGGCGTGGACACCACCTACTACCAGGTCATCGACGCCAGAAAGATTCAGATCGTGGTGGATAACCTGACCAGCCCCGGTCAGCCCTTTAAGATCAACGACCGGGCAAGAATCAGCTTCCGGGGCATCACCATGCCCATTGTGAAGCTGGCTACCATCTATAATCCCTGCTATGGCAAGGACAGAGCCTATGTGTTCTATCACAATGATCGGCTGAAGCCTGACACTGTGAAGGGCTACTGCGGTCAGTATGACCTGGCTACGCAGAACGCCTTTGAAGTGACGTTTGCCGAGGCTGGCGATTACCACTTCACCAACGGCCGGATTCACTGCGCATGGTGGGGCGATAATCTGGGCAGCGATAAGAATAAGGAAGGCAAGGGCGATCCCAACACCAGTGCACCCGTTGTACATGACGATTTCTCCTGGATGCCTGACTTTACTGTCCATGTTGAAAATGCGGTCAGCGACCACGTGCCTGTGAAGGAAGTCAAGCTGAACAAAACGGAGCTGACCCTGACGGAAGGCGAGAGCTTCCAGCTGACTGCCCAGGTGCTTCCTGAGGAAGCTACCGACCGGAATGTGACCTGGAGCTGCGACGATCCCACCAGCTACTTCATTGCGCTGAGCGAGGATGGCAAGATTACCGCCAAGCACGCAACCACCCAGGAACAGCCGGAGGTTACTGTGACGGTTACCACCAAGGACGGTGCCAAGACTGCATCCTGCAAGGTGGTTGTGAAGGCAGTTTCCCATAGCATTACCGTAGAAAACGGCACCGCAGATCCCAGCAGTGCACCGCGCAAGACCGTTGTTACCATTCAGGCCAATCCGGCCCCCGCAGGTCAGAAGTTTGACCACTGGAAAGTGGTTTCCGGCAGCGTAAGCCTTAAGAGCAGCAAGGAGGCAGAGACCACCTTTGTGATGCCCGATACAGATGTAACGATTAAGGCAGTTTATACCAATATCATCTATAAGGTAACCGTGGAAAATGGTACAGCCACCCCCAGCAATGTGACTGAGGGCAGAACCGTTACCATTCAGGCCGGCAAGGCTCCCGCCGGTCAGAAGTTTGACCATTGGGAGGTAACATCGGGAGATGTCCAGCTGAAGAACAGCAAGCAGGCAAAGACCACCTTTGTCATGCCCGACTCCGATGTAGCCCTCAAGGCAGTCTTTACCTCTGCAACTCGGAAGCCCGGCGGCACCAGCCACAAGCTGCCTTCTTCTACCGGCAGTAAGAACAATGGCGGCAGCAAGAAGACTTCCAATATGGTGGATGTGAAGACTGTCAACGGCAATGTGCCCGCAAAGAACTTCGCAGACATCAAGGGACAGGACAAGAACATCCGTATCAAGGGGAAACTTGAGGACGGTAAGGAATTTACCTGGATCATCAACGGTAAGGACATCGATACCGCCAAGGATTTGAAGGTGGGTATGAGCCGCAAGGGTAAATTCCAGAAGGATATTGAAACCCTGGCACAGGATCCTGAGATTTTCCGCTTCCTGGAGGACGGCAAGCTGCCCTACACCATGATGGTGGAGATGCCTACGTCTATGAAGGACGGCAGCTACCTGCTGATGCACTACAACACCGTCGAGAGACGGGCAGAGAAGGTCAGCAAGGTTTCCGTCAAGGACGGTATGTTCAGCTTCCTTGCCAAGGATGGCGGTGAGTACTTCCTGGCAACCCATGTCAGCAGCAAGACCGTGCCGGAGCTGGAAGCAGAGAAAAACGCCACTGTGGAGACCACTGCAGAGACCGTTGTTGAGACCACCGAAGCTGTGAAGGAAGCGGAAAACACTTCCGGCGGGATGCATGGAGTACAGATTGTGCTGTGGATCCTCTTCATCCTGGCTGCGGCAGTCTGCGGATACCTGCTTGGAATCATGACGAAGAAGCGCAAGGAGAATTAACCTATGTATCAGAAAATTATTTCTGCCCTGCTCTGCCTGGCCCTGCTCCTGGGCCTGGCAGGCTGCGGCGCACAGACGGTCTCCGAGACCTCTATGCAGACGACGGTTTCCACGGAGCAGAGCGAAAGCTCTGCCCCTGTGGAAACACAGAAGGAAGAAACGGTATCCGAAGATTTCGACGTTGCCGATGAACCGGATGCAAAGACCGACTTCTCCAAATATGAGGAGAAGGTCAGCAGTTCTTCCCAGAACACCGGTTCCAATGACCGGGATTCTCAGAACGATGCAGGCCAGTCTTCGGGAGATGCCGCCCAGAATTCGGGCAGCCAGTCTTCGGGAGATGCTGCTCAGAATCCGGGCAGCCAGTCTTCAGGGGATGCTGCACAGGAGGAAGAGAACAGCCAGTCTAT
>JAHHRT010000041.1 GCA_020025615.1 Oscillospiraceae bacterium
CACAGAAGATACACCGTCTCCACCCGCCGTCCATAGAAAAAGGACACCAGATATTCTCCGCACTGGTCCAGGGTTCTGAGAATGGTTGCATGAGCGTTCCGATTCACCTGGTAATACCGCCCCGCCTCCAGAACCATATGGAGAAAGACTGCCGTGCTCTCCCCGATTCCGGGAACCTTCATAAGCTCCTCCACCGGGGCTTCCAGTACCTGAGAGAAGCTCCCATAGTGGTCAATCAGGGCATGGGCGATGGGATTGGTATCCCGTCTCGGAATACAGGAGAACAGCAGAAGCTCCAACGCCTGGACCTCTGTAAAGCCGTCCAGCCCTTCTTTCCGAAAGCGTTCCTTGAGCCGCTGCCGATGCCCTTCATGCACTTGCATATTTTCACCTCATAATGTGTTTACTCTTGCTATTTCTTCGGTTATCCGTTAAAATGGTCAAAGTATGAAATCTGTCAAAACCCGCCGGGAAAGATTTTTCAGCTTTTGCATATGCTATCGTGGTCAGGAGGATCGTCATGGAGAAACAAAGAAATACACCAGGCATCATCGATCTAATGGTATGCCCCGGTTTCTGCGTCAAAAACAATAAAATCATCCAGGTCAACGATGCTGCGAAGCGGCTTTTTCTAGCGCCGGATATGGAGGTCAGCGGCCTTCTTCTCACCGGCAAGGAGGAATACGCCAACTTCTCCGGGGGCTGTCTCTACCTCTCCCTGTCCATTGCCGATCAGGTCCAGGGCGCTCTGGTGACCCGGATCGATGACCAGGACATCTTTCTGGTAGACGCAGACACCGAGCTTCGGGAATTGCAGCTTCTGGCCCTTGCGGCCCAGGAACTGCGGATGCCCCTTTCCAACATCATGATTTCAGCGGATCGGCTGACCCCCATGCAGACGGAGCCCAAGTGCCAGGACCATATGGCCCGGCTGAACCGGGGCACCTCCCAGCTTCTGCGGCTGGTGGGAAATATGTCGGATGCGCTGCGTTATCGGCAGGGCTGCCGAATGCAGACCCGAAATGTCACCACACTTTTGGAGGAGATCTTCGAAAAAGCCGCCGCGCTGGCAGAGTCCGTGGGAATCACCCTCACCTTTACCAGCCTGCCCCAGGACGTCTACTCCCTGGTAGACCCCGAACAGCTGGAACGGGCGGTCCTGAACATTCTCTCCAACGCCCTGAAATTCACCCCCCAGGGTGGCACCGTGGAAGCCACCCTTACGAAAAAGGGCCGTCTTCTCCGGCTCACCGTTCAGGACAGCGGCAGCGGCATTGGGGAAGGCATCCTGCAAAACATCTTCTCCCGGTATCGCCGTCTTCCCTCTTTGGAGGACAGCCGCTTTGGACTGGGCCTGGGGATGGTACTGGTCCGCACCGCAGCCGCAAACCACGGCGGTACTGTGCTCATTGACCAGCCGGAGGTTGGCACCCGGGTCACTATGACCCTGCGGATTCAGGAATCCACCGAAACCGTCCTCCACTCCAAGATTCTCTCCTTTGACTATGCAGGAGAACGGGACCATGCGCTGGTTGAGCTGAGTGAATCCCTCCCCGCAAGCTTCTATTTTACAGAGTGATTTTGAACATTTCTATGCGCACCGCATTTGCGGTGCGCATTTTTTTACATTCCCAGGTAGGGCCGCAGGTACTGCCCGGTATAGCTCTCAGGAACCTGTGCCACCTGCTCCGGGGTGCCGCAGGCCACCAGATGACCGCCGCCGTCGCCGCCCTCGGGGCCAAGGTCGATGATATAATCCGCAGTTTTGATCACATCCAGGTTGTGCTCGATGACCAGCACTGTGTTGCCTGCATCCACCAGCTGCTGCAGCACCTCAATGAGCTTGTGAACATCCGCTGCATGGAGGCCGGTGGTAGGCTCATCCAAAATATAGATGGTCTTACCCGTTGCCATTCTGGAAAGCTCCGTGGCAAGCTTCACCCGCTGGGCTTCACCGCCGGAAAGGGTGGTGCTGGACTGGCCCAGTTTCACATAACCCAGGCCCACTTCCACCAGCGTTTCCACTTTCTTTCGGATTTTAGGGATGTTTTCAAAGAAATCCAAGGCTTCGTCGGCGGTCATATCCAGAACCTGAGAAATATTCTTTCCTTTATAGAGAACCTCCAAGGTCTCCCGGTTGTACCGGGCACCGTGGCAGACCTCACAGGGCACATACACATCCGCCAGGAAGTGCATTTCGATTTTCACCAGGCCGTCACCGGCGCAGGCTTCGCACCGTCCGCCCTTGACATTAAAGGAGAACCGTCCTGGGCCATAGCCCCGGGCCTTTGCGTCTGCGGTAGAAGCAAACAGGTCCCGAATGTCCGTAAACAGCCCGGTATAGGTAGCGGGATTGGATCTGGGGGTTCTGCCGATGGGGCTCTGGTCAATGTCGATGACCTTGTCCAGATTCTCCAGGCCCTCCACCCCTTTACACTGACCGGGACGGGTCCGGGCGTGGTTCAGCTTTGCCAGCAGGGTCTTGTTGAGAACCTCACCCACCAGGCTGGATTTGCCGGAGCCGGAAACGCCTGTGACGCAGGTAAGGGTTCCCAAGGGAATCTCCACATCCACATCCTTCAGGTTATTTTCACTGGCTCCCAGGACTTTCAGAACCTTTCCGTTTCCGGTCCGGCGTTTCTCAGGCACCGGGATTTTCTTTACGCCGGACAGATACTGCCCGGTGATGGACCGGGGACAGGCCAGAATTTTGTCCAGCGTGCCCGCCGCCACAATTTCGCCGCCCCGGCTTCCGGCACCGGGGCCTACATCTACAATATAATCCGCAGCCCGCATGGTATCCTCGTCATGCTCCACCACAATCAGGGTGTTGCCCAGATCCCGCAGATGCCGCAGGGTATCCAGAAGCTTATCATTGTCCCGCTGGTGCAGGCCGATGGAAGGCTCGTCCAGAATATAGAGCACACCCATGAGGGAGGAACCAATCTGGGTCGCCAGCCGGATTCGCTGGCTCTCACCGCCGGAGAGGGTGCCCGCCGTCCGGGACAGGGTCAGATAGCCCAGGCCCACGTCTTTCAGGAAGCGCAGACGGGACTGAATCTCCTTGACAATCTGCGCGGCAACCACCGCCATATTTCCCTCCAAATGAAGGTTTTCCATGAATTCCAGCTCCTGGACCACGCTCATCCGGCAGAAGTCCATAATGCCGATGCCGCCCACCGTCACCGCCCGGGCCATTTCGGACAGCCGCTCCCCGTGACACCGGGGACAGGGGGCCGAGGTCATGCACTCCTCCAGCTCCTTCCGGGCTGCATCGGACTGGGTCTCCCGGAACCGCCGGGAGATGTTGTTGAGAATACCCTCAAAGGGCTGCTCCAGAACGCCCATACCGTTTCCCCGGTTATAGGTCATTTTGAGCTTCTCCCCCTTGGTGCCGTAGAGAATCACATCCATCACGGACTTGGGCAGCTCCTTCACCGGGGTGGTGAGGGAAAAATGATATTTCTGGGCCAGGGCCTCAAAATACATCCGAAAAATCGAATCGGTCCGGGCACTGTTCCAGCCGGGCGCCTCAATGGCCCCCTCTAAAATACTCTTATCCTTATCCGGGATCACCAGGTCTGCGTCCGCCACCAGCTGGAAGCCCAGGCCGGTACAGTCAGGACAGGCACCCGAGGGACTGTTGAAGGAAAACAGCCGGGGTTCCAGCTCCGCCATGCTGATGCCGCAGTCTTCGCAGGCATAGTTCTGGGAAAAGCTCAGCTCCTCCCCGGTGGAGGGGAGTTCAATGGTCACAAGGCCGCCGGAATGGGAGCTGGCGGTTTCGATGGAGTCGGTGAGACGGCGGCGCAGGCCCTCTTTCAGCACCAGACGGTCCACCACCAGTTCAATGGTGTGCTTCTTGTTCTTTTCCAGCTGAATGTCCTCGGTGAGGTCATAGAGAATCCCATCCACCCGGACCCGGGCAAAGCCGCCCTTCCGGGCGTCCTCGAAGACCTTCTTGTGCTCACCCTTCTTTCCCCGAATCACCGGGGAGAGGACAATAAACTTGGTGCCAACGCCCAGGGCTTCCACCCGGTCCACAATCTGGTCAATGGTCTGGCGGCGGATTTCCTTGCCGCACTTGGGGCAGTGGGGCACGCCCACCCGGGCCCACAGCAGACGAAGGTAATCATAGATTTCCGTCACCGTACCCACGGTAGAACGGGGGTTCCGGGAGGTGGTTTTCTGGTCGATGGAAATTGCCGGGGACAGGCCCTCAATGGCATCCACATCCGGCTTGTCCATCTGGCCCAAAAACTGCCGGGCGTAGGCGCTGAGGCTTTCCACATACCGCCGCTGGCCCTCGGCATAGATGGTATCAAAGGCAAGGCTCGACTTGCCGGAACCGGAAAGCCCGGTAAACACCACAAGCTTATCTCTGGGGATGGTGAGATCTACATTTTTCAGGTTGTTCTCTCTGGCTCCCCGAATCCGTATTGTATCGTTCATAGTATGCTCCTGTTAGGCTCAAAGGCCGAAATACTCTTTAATTTGTATAGTATACCACAGTCAGGAACATCTCACAAGATAGGAATCCGAAAAAGGCCTCACGCAGCACCCTCTCCCCTTTTTTCGACAAAATCTGACGCATTGCAACAATCCGTTCAGAATCCACCCGGTTTTTTTGTGGTAATTTATTCATCACCCTTGTTGCATTTTAACTGCACACAATGTTATAATGTACTTGAAGTCGCTCTCAGCTAGGTCTGTGAGCAGAAATAGAACAAAGCGAGGTATTCATTCGATGATTGCTTACGGAGACAACATTCAGATTTTCTGTGGTAACTCCAACCCCGAGTTCGCCGAAACCATCTGCAAAGAGCTGGGTGTTCCCATGGGTAAGGCCGTTGTAAAGACCTTTGCCGATGGTGAAGCATCTGTCTCTCTGGAGGAAACGGTTCGCGGCGCCGATGTTTTCCTGATTCAGTCCACCTGCAAGCCTGTTAATGACAACCTGATGGAGCTGCTGGTCATGGTTGACGCTTGCCGTCGTGCATCCGCCGGTCGGATCACTGCTGTAATTCCCTACTTCGGTTATGCCCGCCAGGACCGCAAGGCTAAGAGCCGCGATCCCATCTCTGCAAAGCTGGTTGCTAACATGATCACCGCCGCCGGTGCTGACCGTGTTCTCACCATGGACCTCCACGCCTCCCAGATCCAGGGCTTCTTCGACATTCCTCTGGACCATCTGCTGGGCAACCCCACTTTCGTCGACTACTACAACGCAAAGTTCCCCGAAGAATCCTTCAACCACGACGACTTCGTGGTCGTCTCCCCCGACGTCGGCTCTGTCGGCCGCGCTCGTGCTTTCGCTGCCAAGGTTCACATGGGCCTTGCTATCGTTGACAAGCGCCGTGAAAGAGCAAACGTCTGCGAAGTTATGAATATCATCGGTAACGTTGAGGGCAAGACCTGCATCCTCTTTGATGACATGGTGGATACCGCCGGTTCTCTGTGCAACGCTGCTAAGGCTCTGGTTGAGAACGGCGGCGCAAAGGCTGTTTACGCCTGCGCTACCCACGGTGTTCTCTCCGGCCCCGCTTACGACCGCATTGAGGCCAGCCCCATCCAGGAGATCGTGTTCCTGAACACCATTCCCCAGAAGGGCAACACCGCAAGCAACAAGATCAAGTTCCTGGACGTGGCTCCCGTGTTCGCCCGTGCAATCGAGCACATTCACGGCAGCACCTCCATTGCCGACCTGTTCTAAGCTGTGGCAGCAGGCAATCTTGAAACCTGGCTCATTGTAGGCCTGGGTAACCCCGGCCGGGAGTACGAACGCACCCGGCACAACTGCGGCTTTCGGGCTCTGGATGTCCTGGCAGATCAGCTGGGCTGCCGAATTGACCGCGCCAAGTTCCAGGGGCTCTACGGGCAGTGCAGCTATCAGGATAAAAAGCTGATGCTCCTGAAACCCCAGACCTATATGAACCTTTCCGGACGTTCCGTTGTACAGCTCAGTGCTTATTTTAACATCCCGCCTCAGCGAATCATCGTTCTCTTTGATGACATCTCTCTGGAACCGGGACGGCTGCGCATCCGCGGCAACGGCTCCGCAGGCGGGCATAACGGAATCAAGTCCATCATTCAGGAGCTGGGAAGTCAGGACTTCCCCCGGGTGAAAATCGGTGTAGGCGCCAAGCCCAATCCCGAATTTGATCTTGCGGACTGGGTTCTGTCCAGCTTCTCTGCCAATGAGGAAAAGGCACTGGCGGTGTCCTTTGAAAACGCCGCAAAGTCGGTGCTTTCCATCATTGACGAGGGTGTTCCCCAGGCGGCAAACCGCTTTAACGGGAGCCATCCCTAAAATCGAATACGGCAGCAAAGACACGGAAAGGGGGGCTTTATCCCCCTTTCCGCTTTGTTGCGTTGTGAGAAAATTTTCTGTTTCGCTGTGAGGTAATGATTATGCAGCCCCTGCTTTCAATACTCAAAACCATCCCGGAATACGCCTCTGCCCTGGCTGCGCTCAAAGAGCAGAAGAGCATTGCCGTCACCGGCATCGGTCAAATCAACCGCAGTCACCTGATTGCCGGACTCTGCGCCGAGGCCGATCGGCCCATGGTGGTTCTCTGTCAGGATGACCTGGCTGCCCGCCGGCTTCAGGAGGAGCTGAAGGACTTTCTGGGGGAAGTCTTTCCCATTCTCCCCGGACGGGAGCTCACCCTCTATGATGCCGCTGTGGTCTCCCGCAGCTGGGAGCAAAAGCGGCTGCGTCAGCTCTATGACCTGGCCCAGGGAAAGGCCCATTTGCAGATTCTCTCCTGGGAGGCCCTCAGCCAGCGGACCATCCCGCCTCAGACCCTTCTGCGTGCCGCTTTCCGGCTGGAAGTGGGACAGGAATACCCCATTGAGGAGCTGACCCAGCGGCTCATTGCCGCAGGCTACAGTCGATGCGGCATGGTCGAGGGCTCCGGTCAGTTCGCCGTCCGAGGCGGCATTGTAGACATTTTCTCCCCGGGAGAAGACAAACCTGTCCGTGCAGAATTTTTCGGTGACGAGCTGGACACCATGGGCTTCTTTGAGCCGGAGAGCCAGCGCCGCAGCGAAAACGTGGACAGCGTCACCATTCTTCCCGTAGCAGAAACCCTGCCTTATCTCCACCCCCAGGGCCTCACCGGTCTGTGTAAGGACCTGGAAAAGGAGATTGCCCATCAGAAGCGCAGAAAGCACCTGAACGAGCCGCTGATCGCCACCCTCACCCGGGACTTAGAGCGATATGAGCAGGGGCTTCATAACCCTGCCTCGGATCGGTACATGGCCCTCATCTATCCCCAGCTGGCAACCGCCGCAGATTACATTCCCAAGGATGCGCTGGTGGTCCTCTGCGACCATACCAGCCTCCACCGCACCGCAAAGACCCGCACCGAAGAAATGGGAATGCAGCTGGACAGTATGCTCCAGGGCGGCCTGGTGGTGGGCGAATACTGTGACTATGTCATCGAGTGGGAGGACTTCTGCCGCTGTCTGACGGAACACACCACCGTGTACTTCGATGCCTTCGGCGGTGCTGCCTATCCCCAGGAGTGCCTGCCCAGTGAGATTTTCCCTCTCTCTGCCAAGCAGCTTCCCAGCTACGGCGGAAATCTGGACACCGCAGTCAGCGACCTCAGCCATTATCAGAAGCTGGACTTCGGCAGCCTGGTGCTCTGCGGCTCCCGCCGCCGGGCGGAGCTTTTGCAGCAAATGCTGTCGGAGCGGGGCCTGTCTGCATTCCTGGCAATTCCCCTTGCCACCCTGCCCCACCCCGGGCAGATTCTCCTTGCCGAAGGGACCCTGCCCTTTGGCATGGAGTATCCCCTGTCAAAACTTGCCATTCTCACGGAAGGCCAGCTGCTCTCCCGGCCCCAGCCCAAGAAAAAGCAGAAATCCAAGTCCGGGAGCACCAACCGTCAAAAGCTCAATTCCTTCACCGACCTGGCCCCCGGCGATCTGGTGGTCCATGACAACTACGGTATCGGCCGGTTTATGTGCATGGAGCAGATCAAGGTGGACGGCGGTGTGAAGGACTATCTGAAAATCGCCTATCAGGGCAGCGACACCCTGTTCGTCCCCGCCACCCAGCTGGATATGGTCAGCAAGTACATTGGCGGCGGCGGAGAGAACACCAATGTCCGTCTCAATAAAATGGGCACCGACACCTGGCAGAAGACCAAGGCCAAGGCCCGAAAGGCCGCCAAGGATATGGCAGGCGAGCTGATTCAGCTCTATGCCGCCAGAAAGCGGCAGAAGGGCTATGCCTTCTCTCCCGATGCCCCCTGGCAGCAGGAATTTGAAGACAACTTCCCCTACCCCGAAACCGACGACCAGCTGCGCTGCATCGCCGATATTAAGGCCGATATGGAGTCCTCCATTCCCATGGATCGTCTGCTCTGCGGCGACGTGGGCTTCGGTAAAACGGAAGTGGCCCTTCGTGCTGTGATGAAGGCTGTCATGGACGGCAAGCAGGTTGCCATTCTGGTGCCCACCACAGTTCTGGCCCAGCAGCACTACCAGACTGCGGTCTCCCGGTTCCGCGGCTTCCCGGTGAATATCGATGTGCTCAGCCGATTCCGCACCCAGAAGATGCAGCAGAAGACCTTGCAGGACATCCGCTCCGGCAGCGTGGATGTGATTATCGGCACCCATAAGCTGCTGCAAAAGTCAGTCGAATTTAAGGATTTGGGTCTGCTGGTTGTGGACGAGGAACAGCGCTTCGGCGTCAGCCACAAGGAGCGCCTGAAAGAGATTTCCAAGGGCGTGGATGTACTGACCCTGTCCGCCACCCCCATCCCCCGAACCCTCAACATGGCACTGTCCGGCATCCGGGATATGTCCACCCTGGAAGAGCCGCCCTCTGACCGCTACCCGGTGCAGACCTATGTGATGGAGCACAACGACGCTGTGATTGACGACGCCATCCGCCGGGAAATCGAGCGGGGCGGTCAGGTCTACTACCTGCATAACCGCACGGAAACCATTGACCAGTGTGCCAGTGCCCTGTCCCGGCGGTTCCCCGGCGTGTCCATTGCTGTAGCCCACGGTCAGATGACCGAAGAGGCCCTGGGAGATGTGATGCGGGCCATGAACGAGGGCGACGTTCAGATTCTGGTATGCACCACCATCATTGAAACCGGTCTGGATATTGCCAACGCCAACACCCTGATTATCGAAAACGCAGACCGCTTCGGCCTCAGCCAGCTCCATCAGCTGAGAGGCCGTGTGGGCCGTTCCACCCGCCACGCCTACGCCTACTTTACCTACCGCCCGGATAAGAACCTGTCAGAAATCGCAGAAAAGCGTCTGTCTGCCATCCGGGACTTTGCGGAGTTCGGCTCCGGATTCAAAATCGCCATGCGAGATCTGGAAATTCGCGGTGCCGGCAATCTGCTGGGTGCTGAACAGTCCGGTCACATGATGAGCGTTGGTTACGATATGTATCTGAAGCTTCTGGACGAAGCGGTTCTGGAAGAGCGTCACGAGGCTCCCAGAGCCCCGGATTGCACCGCAGACCTGAATATTACCGCCAATGTAGACGAATCCTATGTATCGAGAGGCGAAGAACGGATGGACCTCTACCGCCGCATGGCTGCCATCCGCACCCAGGAGGATGCCGACGATCTGCTGGACGAAATTGTGGACCGTTACGGCGAACCGCCCAAGGGCGTGCTGAACCTCATCGACATTGCCCTGCTCCGCGCCAAGGCCCGTTCTGTAGGAATCATGGATATTCGTCAGCGGGATCGGGATGTGTACTTTGTCCTCTACAATCTGAACTTTGAGGCCGTTGGTGCCCTCTGCGCCGATGCCGACTACAAGGATCGGATCACCTTCCTGCCCAACGCCAAGGACCCCACCCTGAAACTGCGGCTTGCCAACGGTGTAGACAGCCTCAAGCAGAGCAAGGTATTCCTGGAGCGTTTCCAAAACTTCTGCAAATCTTAAGACCCCGCGTCGGCTTTCACCCTTGAAAACCGTATCAGTCATGATATAATATTTCTGATGCGAATGTTATGTCCACCCCGCCCCCCAAGTCCCGGAGGATTGGCAGCGCTGTGCGCCGGACGACCCCATTCCGCCAATGATACACCAGCCTGTCCCATCAGGCTTTTCCAGATAAAGGAGGCAATTGCAGTGCCAAACGGTAAGTTTTCCCATTCCAGGGGCAGTGACCGCCCCAACCCTTTCCAAACCACCGATGACGAGGAGACCACAGCCCTTCCTATGAATTCTCTGGAGGCATTTCTCCACGAAGACTCCATGGAGGATCTTTCTGAGATGGAACTCCCCGATGCAGATCTCCACGATTTTTCCCGAGAGGATCTGCCCCCGCTGACAGAAGGAGAATATCTTCTGGACCCAGACCTGGAACACGAGCAGCCCCCGCAGCCCCCTACGGAAGAAGAGGCCATTGAGAATGCTTTTAACGCAGTAGTGGAAAAAGAAGACCGCCTTCCTCCCTTTGTGGAGCATATCCAATCCCTGTGGAAGTCCCACAAGAAGACGGTGTTGGTCTCCGGCTGCGCCGTGGCTCTGGTGGCGATTCTGGGCGCTGTGGGCTTCTCCCTGTTTGCAAAGCTCTCAGATCCCTATAACCACCGAATCTTAAACAATGTAACCCTGGCAGGGGTGAATCTCGGCGGCATGACCAGAACGGAAGCCCAGACGGCTGTGAAGCAGGCCACGGAGCAAGTATTCTCCCAGAATGATATGATTGTGGTGCTGCCGGAAAAAAATCTGGCATTCTCCCCCGCCAAAACCAAGATTTCTGTAGACGTGAACGCAGCCGTCAAGGAAGCTTATCGGTACGGACGCTCCGGCAGCAAAGCAGAAAAAGATGCCGCCTATGAAAGCTCCCTCACCGAAACCCACACGGTAAGCCTGCTTCCCTATTTGCAGTTGGATGATCGGTATATTAAAACCGAACTGAGCAACTACATTTCCGGGGATGCCTCCGGCTTCACCCCTTCCTCCTACGCACTGGAAGGCGAGCGTCCCCCTCTGGATCTCAAAAACTTTAACGAGAACAATACCCCTCAGACACTGCTTCTGAGCCTGGGCACGCCGGGAAACAGCTTTGATCTTAACAAAGTCTATGAACAGATTCTAACTGCCTACAGCAGTCTCAATATGCGTCTGACCGTGGATATGGACCAGGCCGGCACCGTTCCTGAGCCTTTGGAGCTGGAAAAAATCCACCAGGAATACACCATAGCCCCCATCAATTCCACACTGGACATGGAAAATTACGAAATCGTCTCCGGCAGCTACGGATACACCTTTGACCTGGATGCAGCACGGAAGCTTCTGGAACGGGGCAGATATGGCGATACCATTCGGATTCCCATGCAATATGAGGCTCCTGAAATCACCGACCAGGACGTTATGTTCCAGGATGTGCTGTCCTCGGCGCAGACGCCCCATGGCAAAGATGAAAACAGAAACGCAAACCTGCGCCAGGCCTGCAAGGCTCTGGACGGACTGGTGCTCAATCCCGGGGATGAATTCTCCTACAACGACACCTTAGGCCAGCGCACCGCAGACAAGGGCTACAAGCCCGCCCCCGCCTATTCAGGAACCACCCTGGTGGATTCCCTCGGCGGCGGTATCTGCCAGGTTTCCTCCACGCTCTACTACAGTGCGCTGCTTGCGGATATGGAAATCACCGACCGGATCAACCACGGCTTCCTTCCCTCCTATATCGCCCCGGGTATGGATGCCACCGTCAGCTGGGGCCGCCCGGACTTTAAGTTCAAAAACAGCTCCCACTTCCCCATCAAGATTCAGGCTGAGGTCACCGAAGATCAGGTAAAGATTCAGATCTTGGGCACCGAAGACAAGGATTATTATATCAAGATGGAGTATGAGGACTCTGTCACCAATGCGAAAGAGGTCTACGAGGAGCATAGCCCGGACAGCGGATACAAGGACGGAGAGCTGATTCAGGCCGGTATCGATAAGCACTATGTGACGACCTACCGCTGCAAGTATGATCGGCAAACCGACAAGCTGATTTCCCGGGATGTGGAAGCCCACTCCAGCTATATGGGACGGGACACCATCTACGCATCGGTTCCCGAATCCAATCAGTCTGCCACAGTGCCTACGTCTCCCACTCCCCAGCCGCCGATTATCGACCCCATCCCTCAGCCGGAGCCTCCTGAGCCTCCCGCACCGCCGGAACCCCCCGCACCGCCGGAGCCTCCTGAACCACCGGAACCCCCTGCAACACAGGAGCCTGTGGAGCCCGGACCTTCTGAAGATGGAGGCACCCCGGAAGACAATATGGCCGATGTCCCCGGGGGTCCTCAGGCTGC
>JAHHRT010000042.1 GCA_020025615.1 Oscillospiraceae bacterium
CTTTCTGACAGTCTAAATCCCGCTGAAATCTGTAAATTTCAGCGGGATCTTGGTTTTATTTGCATTTTCTGGAATGTTTGCCTTTTTCTTTTTCAACCCGGCGGGCGGCAGCCTTCTGAACGCTTTTTACGCGCCTTGCAAGGCTGTCCACATTTCGGTAAGCCAGGCCGAAGCGAAACAGCTTTTTGCCGTTCGCATCTTTGAAAACCGTCACCTCGTCCCAGTAATCCGATACAAGGCCTTCCGAATGACGCACCCGAACGGATTCCGTCTTGGTTTCACAGGATGCAATCTGAGAAATATGGTACTGCCGCATCCGAAGCCCATTGTGGTACTGAATCTGGCCGTCTGCATAAACCTCCGCTCTGATGCGGAGCGAAAGCAGGGCCCAAACACCGCCAGCCGCCAGGAGCAGGAAAATGCCAATGCACACCGCAAACTGTCCTATGGACTGGCAGAGAAAGGGCATCACCGCTGCCAAGACCGACGATCCCAGCAGGAAGATTCCGCACAGGAGCGTCATAACCCAATATCCTTTTTTCAGGCAAACCGTAAAATCAGGTGTTTCCAGAGAAAGTTCATCCATTTTCCCATCTCCCTGTAAAGTTACTTATTTTGCGTCTCTGGCGGTGAAAAGGGTCACAATGCCGCCAACCAGTGCGGCACCCAGAGAAACCAGAATCATCACCGGAACGCCGAAATGCTGGCACAGGAAGCCGCCGCTGGACATTGCCAGCAGATTTCCCAGGGTGCAGGCCGCACCCAGATAGCTCTGGGCACGCACCGAATCCCCGCTGCCCGCCACCTGCTCGCCGTAGTTCACGGAGCTGATGACGTACAGGCCGTAACCCAGCATCTGGGTGGCCTGGGCCAGATAAATCCCGCCGGGGGTGGCTGCCAGCAGCAGGCCCACCGGCTTTGCCGCCATAAACAGGCCGGAAAAGATGACCCAGTGGCTCACCTTACATTTTTTCGCCAGCAGCGGGAAGCCGAACATCACAGGCAGCTCCACAAAGGCGCAGATTGCCGAAGCAATTCCCTGCTCCTGGGCACTGCCCTGCTTGGTCACCATAATCTGATACAGAAAGTTGCTCACCAGGTTGTGGCTGTACTGAAGGAAGACACTGCCCAGCAGAAATGCGGTGAACAGGGGGTATTTTCTCAGGAAGCTCCCCTCTGTCTCCTGCTGTTCTGCCACAATGGGTTTGCTGAGATCCTGTTCTCCTGCCAGATGATACCAAACCGCACCTGCCGCCAGAGCCACAGCGCACAATGCACCCATCATCGCCACCATATTGAGGCCACGCAGCCGCACCAGCGTGCCGGTGGCAAAGGCCAGGATACTATAGCCCAGAGAGCCGATTCCCCGGGCGATGCTGTAATTGGTGGGAGAGCCCCGGTGAATAGCCTCCATACCCACGGCATTGATCAGGGCAGGCAGCAGCAAAAGCAGCAGAATGGAAATGCCCAGGCCCAGCTCTTTGCCCACTCTGGGCACCCCGGGCAGCAGCAGAAGGAGATTGCCCGCCAGAATCATTCCGCCCATTCCCGTCAGGATTTTCCAGAGCTTCCATCTCCCGCCCCGGGAAACCACCTCTGCCAGCACCAGCTGGGCCACACAGGACAAGGCGGTGCAGGTTCCCAGGAACACACTGATTTTACTGTCCGTAAATCCGAAGCCGTGGAGCACATTGCTGGAAAAGCCCATGGTCACAGCATAAAATCCCCAGCAGACGATATGCAAAAGGGCATAGGCCGACGTGGCGTTCACCCATTTTCTACGTTCTTGTTTCAACACTTTTCATCCTTTTCTTCCATAGCATAATGGTTCATTATAGGGTCTGTCCGCACAAAAAGCAAGAGTCGGCCCTCAGAATATTCTTTCTGACAGCATTTCCCATGGGCTGCCCTGCGGGTATTTATGGCTACTCTGCGGAAAAAGCTGGAAGCTGCCCCCAATTCCCCGCAGTATATCCAAACCCATGTGGGCGTGGGCTATCGGATGGTGCTGGTCGAATAAGTGCCATTGCCTGGTGTTCGGTGCGTATGACAGTTCTTTTCAAAAACGATTTCTTCTTCGTTGTCGTTAACGGCAGGTGAAGGCAGGATTGAAACATTCACGAAATCGTGGTATACTGCCCGTATCGGAACCACGGTATCGGAAAGATACAGAAAGGGTGCGTAATATGTTATATACCATTACAGCGATTATTTGTTCCCTCGTTGGTTATTGGATTGGACTGATGATTGGCGTATCCGTAAATCTTGAAAGTATGGGTGTGCTGTTCGCTATTCTGATTATGGGCGGCTTCAATATTTATGCCACCGTAAAGAACAGCAAAAAGGATACGCCGACTAACGCAGAAAAGGAGTCATCTTTATGAAAAAAATCGGGTTGGGAATTTCCATTCTGTTGTTTGCCATCCTGTTTTTCCAGTGCTCTTATGGACTGGATGCGTCGGCCCTTGTGATGGGTCTGGTGGGTCTTGTCTTCTCAATCATTGGCTTTTGCGAAAAAAGCCAGCCCACGGACACAGAAAATTGAAACCGCATGGACAGCAAAGGCTCTGAGAGAAATCCCAGAGCCTATTTTTGTTCCGGCGGGATATTGACATTAAATTTCCTTTCCACTAGAATAAAAGCAATGTGTGCGGCTTGCCCGCAAATAACAACTCAGACTGTCAAGAAGCGGTTATTTTTCCGTGGACGGAAAGGAAAATCGCCGGAAGGAAGCCCGGTATCTTTCCGGTTCCGTCGGTTTTTCAGTGGGAAACCAGCTTTTTGAGGAATGTAATAAGGAGAACTGAACATGGAAAGAGGAACACTCTATGGGGTGGGCGTCGGCCCCGGAGACCCCGAACTGGTCACTGTAAAGGCCGTGCGGCTTCTGAAACAGGCGGACATTGTCGCTGTGCCGGATAAGGGAACCGGAGAGAAAACCGCTCTGCAAATCGTAAAGGACTATGTAGACGAGGAGAAGGTTCAGTACTTCCCTACCCCCATGATTCGGGACCAGCAGGCGTTACAGCACAATTATGAATCCCAGGCCGACCGAATCTGTGCTTTCCTGGACCAGGGAAAGACCGTGGTATTCATCACCCTGGGAGACCCCACCGTCTACTCCACCTATTACTACATTCACAAAATCGTGGAAAGCCGGGGCTATGAGGCCGAGCTGATTCCCGGTGTTCCCTCTTTCTGCGCCGTTGCCGCCCGCCTGGGAATCTCCCTGTGTGAGCGTTCTGAGCGGCTGCTCATTGTACCCGCCAGCAGCCCGGTGGAAGATGCTCTGCCCATCCAGGCCAACAAGGTCTTTATGAAGGCGGGAAGCTCCATTCTGGAGCTCCAGCAGCAGCTGAAAAACGCAGGTCAGCTGGAGGAAGCCTATGCCGTGGAAAATTGCAGCATGGAAAACGAGCACGTCTGGCGCAGCTTCTCCGAAATGGACCAGCCCAGCGGCTACTATTCCATTGTGGTAGTCAAGGAGCATAAAGAAAACTGACAAACAGCAGCCGGATACCTAAAAATCAGGTATCCGGCTGTTTTCTGTTCTTATTTTGCAGAAATGGTTAAGCGGTTGAAGCACTCCTGTGCGGATTCCTGGGACACATTGTTGCCCAGAACTATGCCGGTATTGGTGCCGGCAACCTTGATGACATAGTTATATTCGCTGTCGTTGTATTTCCAGAATTCATATTCATTGCCATCCTTGGTGCCGGAATCCAGCACATATGCCTTTTCGTCTCTCTCCACAGCGTTGATATATTCGGAATAGGCCTCTCCCTGGATGAAGGCGCCCTGGCTCAGGGTCTCGCCGTCGTGAGAAATGGTAAAGGGGACCTCTGAAGTCATCTTATAGTGGTCCGTCGTGTCCAGGGTGATCTTCACCGAGTCGCCGTTGTCAACAGAAAACAGATACGTCATGGAACTGCTTGTAGTACATCCGGCAAGCATCGCCAGCATACAGACCAGAACTGCAAAACAAAGGACGGTTTTTTTCATCTTGCTCATATTCATCGACCTCATACTTTCTGAATGTTTTATGATCGTGTTTTGGGGTGCTGGGGATGATTTCTTTCGGTGAGGGGCACCTCCTATCATTTCTTCGAAAATTTTTATGGGCACATTATAAACGAAGTTCTACTGAAAAGCAACAGAAAAATTGTAATTTTTTACCATTTATAAAAAGCGAAAAAGCAGCCGGAGAAGCTGCCTGTCACGGTGCCTTCTCCGGCTGTATGATTTGTGAATCAGTTTGCTGCTTCCCGGCGCGGCAGAACCATGCGCACCACAGCTCCCGGTTCCCAGTTCTGGATTTCTAAGCTTCCTCCATGGTCTCGGGCCGTCTGCCGGGCAAAGCAAAGACCCATGCCCATGTGCCCCTGGGAGGGGCGGTGGGCATCCTGGGTATAGAGGGCATAGCCTGCATGGGCCAGCGCCTCCCGGGAAAAGCCCGGGCCGTTATCCGAAACCTCAATGACCAGGTTTCCATCCTGAATCTGTGTACTTAGGGTCACCGTGTCCTTCGTAAAGCGGACCGCATTGTCCAGGAGATTCAGGACCGCTCTGGAAACCTGTTCCGAATCCAGAACACAGCGGCCCTCGGGCGGCTCCTGGGCACGCAGTTCGATGGACTTGGGGCGGCAAAGGGCTTCCGCTGCCGCTTTCCACTGTTCATACAGCGGCCCCAGCTCTACAGTCTCCTGCTGTGTCGGGGTGTTTTCTCCTGCCGCCACGGAACGGAGCCGGCCCAGATAGGCTTCCATCCGCTGGGTGCTCCGCAAAATGGCATCCACGTTTTTCTTCTGCGGCTCCGAAAGCGCTTCTTCTGCCAAAAGCTCTGCATTGCCCCCGGCAATGGTCAGAGGGGTTTTGAGGTCGTGGGTCAGGGCCGACAACTCCCGCTGCCGCTGCTGCTCCATGGCCCACTGGGCCTGTAACGATTGAGAGAGATTCTGCCGCAAAAGCTCCATGGATTCCAACGCCTGCCGCAATTCCCGAACCCTGGCCCCGGTTTCCAGGGGCGCTTCCAAATCCCGTTTGGCAATGGTTTGGGCGGCAGCCGTCAGCACCTGAATGTCCCGCCGCAGCCGTCGGGCAAATCTCCTGGTGCACAGGAGCAAAGCCGCCATTCCGGCAACGGTCATCCACAGCACAACCAGGATTTGCAGGTCCGGCAGATGGCGAAACAGCCACGGGCTGGTATAGGGCATGGAAAAGTTATACTGAAAGGCGCAGAGCCTTCCGTCCGGCAGCTGTACATAGCGCTGATAAAAGGAATAGGGAAAGCCGGAAACCATCGGTTCCCGGGACCGGGCCGCAGCCTGAAGCCTTGTCTGCTGCCCCTGGCTCAGCCCGGAATGGGCTGTGACATTGCCGCTGTCATCCAGACAGATCCAGCGGTAATAATAAGGAAGCGCCTCCGGGGCGGCGGTTCCCTCGGCCAGAGAGGTTTCCCACTGCCCTGCCCCTCTCTCCGCTATATTGGCTGGCAGCACGCCGCCCGTGCCGATGACCAGCAGGAAAACCAGCGCGCCGCTTGCCAACACCACCAGCAGTGAAGCCGCCACCGCCAGCAGATAGCGAAACAGCAGGCGGTTGAGGGTTATGCCTTTGGATCTGGACGCTGCCACTGATACCCCACCCCCCATACGGTTTTGATTGGCTCCTGCCCCACCTGGCGGAGCTTCGCCCGAATATTTTTAATGTGTTCTGTGACCGTAGAATCCTCCGCCGTACCGTCGTATCCGAAGGCCCCTTCGTAAATCTGCTCCTTGCTGAGGGTCTGCCCCATGTGCACCGCCAGATATTCGCAGATTCCGTATTCCCCGGGGGTGAGCTTCACCTGGGTATCTCCGCAGTAAAGCTCCCGGGCCCCCATGTCGAAGGACAGCTCGCCCCAGGCCATGCGGCTTCTGGGGGTGCGCTGTTCCCGGCGAAGATGGGCATTGACCCTGGCCCGCAGTTCCGAAAGATGGAAGGGCTTTAGCAGGTAATCATCTCCGCCCAGGCCCAGCCCGGTGAGAATGTCCGCCTCCTGATTCTTGGCAGTCAGGAACAGGATGGGGCAGTCCACCCGGTCCCGGATGCGTCGGCAGAGGGCAAAGCCGTCCTCCCCGGGCATCATTACATCCAGCAGGATACAGTCCGCCCAGCGGCAATGGGCCGGGGTCAGCGCACTGCCCCCCTCCAGCGCCGTAACCTGATGACCGTCCCGCTGTAAGGCGGTGGTCAGCAGGTCCCGCAAATCCGCATCATCATCCAGTACCAGGATATGGGCCACAGAAAACACCTCAATTCAGAATGTTGTACACCCAGCAGGACAGGGCATACAGAAGATAGATGTGCGCCGGGTAGAATACATAGAAGAGCTTCTGATAGCCCCGGCCCCGCGCTCCATTATAGCACAGCATCAGCAGTCCTGCAAAGCATCCAAACCATTCATAGTAGTCTGTAAACATCTGCATCCACTGAAAGCCCGGCTGTCTGGACATCATCATTCCTGTAAACAGGAAGAAAATCAGGAAGTTCAGCACTGCAAATACACTGACCTGGGCCAGGCGGTGTCTGCGCAGGACATAGAGGAAAATGCCCAGGAAAATGGTGGTCAGGCTGGTATCCCAATTGGAGTTCCAGATGGGCAGGAAGGTGTAGGCCAGGAAGCCCACAGGGTTCGCAAGCCTGGGGAACTGAATCACCAGCATATTTCCCAGGAAAGGCCAGAGCAGCGGCAGAAGCACCGCAGCCAGGCCCCGAATCCAGCGTTTCTGCCCCAGCCAGTCAATCCCCTGGTAAATCACCATGAGGATGGTATAGGCGGTCATCATGCCGTTCATGGGGAAGAAGCCGTCCCCCCGGCGCAGAAGTCCGGCGAACTGCATGAAAAACAGCAGGCCGTTCATGGCAATGGAGATGCCATAGACCTTCAGGAAATAGCGCTTGCGGTTATGGGTGTGGGTAAAGCCCTCCACCAGGCAGAAGAGAAACAGCGGCGCAGACAGCCGCCCCAGCATGGAAAACCATTCGGGAATCCACCCGGTAAAGCCAAAAAAGTAATGAATGTGGTCGAGGATCATCAGTACCAGGGCGATGAGCTTCAAGTCTGTCCCGGTAAGTCCCCATTTTTTCTGTTCCATATGTATCAGTCCTTTCCTTTGATATCCCCAGGATACCGGGAAGTTATCAGGAAATGATAAGGATTCTAAAAAAATTTGGGGGACGTCATGATTTGGGAGGAAATTCTCTTTTCCGGGCCGCTCCCCTTTTCTTTTTTACTTCTCCATTGCAAATAGGTCTCCCCGGTGGTATAATGTAGTTAGCATATGCTAACTACACAGGAAAGTGTCTGGCAGAAACGTGTATCTGCACAGCAGGTCGGGAATATTTTCCTGCTATTTCAGAAAGCTTTCCTGCTTACTGCTGAAAATTTCAAACAATTAGGAGGTAATCACATGAATCTACATACTTGGTACGGTATTCTCATCCCGTTTCTGGGAACATCTCTGGGCGCGGCCTGCGTGTTCTGTATGAAGAAAGACATGGGCATTTCCGTACAGCGCGCCCTCACAGGCTTCGCCGGCGGTGTCATGGTTGCGGCTTCTGTCTGGAGTCTGCTGATTCCGGCCCTGGAGCAGTCCGAAGCCATGGGAGCCTGGTCCTTCCTTCCGGCAGCGGCGGGGTTCTGGATCGGCATTGGATTTCTTCTGCTGCTGGACCACCTGATTCCCCATCTGCATCGAAACGCCCAGGAGGCAGAAGGCCCCAAAACCAAGCTGCAAAGAACCACCATGCTGGTTCTGGCAGTGACCCTGCACAACATTCCCGAGGGCATGGCGGTGGGCGTGGTTTACGCCGGGTATGTCACCGGCAATGCGGGCATTTCTCTCATGGGGGCACTGGCCCTTTCCGTGGGCATCGCCATTCAGAATTTCCCGGAAGGTGCCATCATCTCCATGCCCCTGCGTTCGGAGGGCATGGGGAAATCCAAAGCCTTTCTCTATGGCGTTCTCTCCGGGGTAGTAGAACCCATCGGTGCTATTCTGACCATTTTGGCAGCAAATCTGATTGTCCCGGCCCTGCCCTATTTTCTCAGCTTCGCCGCCGGGGCCATGATTTATGTGGTTGTGGAGGAACTGATTCCCGAAATATCTCAGGGAAAGCACTCGGATGTGGGCACCATTTTCTTCTCCGTGGGCTTTACGGTTATGATGATTCTGGACGTGGCGCTGGGATAACAGAATCGGCAATAGCGGACGCTTCACAGCAAATATTTGACCACAGTAAAAAAGGACCGCCGAAGCGGTCCTCAGGGTGTCAAAAAAACATCGCAGATTTTTGCCGCCTCAGCGGCAAATAAAGTTGAAATCATTTTCCACGGGGGCGTGTACCTCGTGGAAAATACAGCTCGGCCTGAGAGTGTGGAATTTGACCGTCATAGACGGGCAAATTATGCGCGGGTCAGGCCGCCACTCTTTGTCGAAAACCTCCGAAGGAGTTTTTCGACAAACTAAAAAGGACCGCCGAAGCGGTCCTTTTTTCTTATTCTTACAGGTGAAGCACACGGTCCCGGATTTCCTGGGTACGGCCCTGGTTCCAATACTGGGTGCCGATGTAGCCGCAGGTACGGCGGGCCACATTCATCTTGTTCTGGTCGGTGTTGCCGCACTGGGGGCAGACCCAGATGAGCTTGCCGTCGTCGTCTTCCTTAATCTGAATCTCACCGTCGTAGCCACAGCACTGGCAGTAGTCAGACTTGGTGTTCAGCTCTGCATACATGATGTTGTCGTAGATGAACTGCATGAGCTCCAGGACAGCGTCGATATTCTGCTGCATATTGGGCACTTCCACGTAGCTGATAGCGCCGCCGGGGGACAGACGCTGGAACTCTGCTTCAAAGCGAAGCTTGGTGAAGGCGTCGATTTCCTCGGACACATGGACGTGGTAGGAATTGGTGATATAGTTCTTGTCGGTGATGCCGGGGACAATGCCGAACCGCTTCTGCAGGCACTTGGAGAACTTATAGGTGGTGGACTCCAGAGGGGTGCCGTACAGGGAGAAGTCGATGTTGTGGGCTTCCTTCCACTTCTGGCAGGCATCGTTCATGTGCTGCATCACTTCGATGGCGAAGGGCTTGGCCTCCTCATCGGTGTGGGACTTACCGGTCATGTACTTGACGCACTCATAGAGACCTGCATAGCCCAGGCTGATGGTGGAATATCCGCCGTAGAGCAGCTTGTCGATGGGCTCACCCTTCTTGAGTCTTGCCAGAGCACCGTACTGCCACAGAATGGGGGCAGCATCGGAGAGCGTACCCTTGAGGCGGTCGTGACGGCACATCAGGGCCTTGTGGCACAGTTCCAGACGCTCGTCGAAGATTCTCCAGAACTTTTCCATATCCCGGCCGGAGGACAGAGCCACATCCACCAGATTGATGGTGACAACGCCCTGGTTGAAGCGGCCGTAGTACTTTGCCTTACCGTTCTCATCCACATAGGGGGTGAGGAAGCTGCGGCAGCCCATGCAGGTGTAGCAGTGGCCTTCGCCATTGGAATCCACCTTCAGCTCCAGCATCTTCTTTTCGCTGATGTAGTCGGGGACCATCCGCTTGGCGGTGCACTGGGCAGCCAGACGGGTCAGGTAGAAATAAGGGGTGCCCTCCCGGACGTTGTCCTCCTCCAGCACATAGATGAGCTTGGGGAATGCAGGGGTGATCCACACGCCCTTCTCATTCTTTACGCCCTCGTAGCGCTGGCGCAGGGTCTCCTCAATAATCATTGCCAGGTCCTTCTTCTCCTGCTCGTTTCTGGCCTCGTTGAGGTACATGAACACAGTAATGAAGGGGGCCTGTCCGTTGGTGGTCATCAGGGTTACCACCTGGTACTGGATGGTCTGGACACCACGGCGGACCTCGTCACGCAGACGGTCCTCCACCACCTTGGTGATGGTCTCTTCGTCAGGACGGATGCCAAAGGTGGAAACCTCTCTTTCCACGGTCTTGCGGATCTTCTCACGGCTGATCTGGACAAAGGGAGCCAGGTGGGTCAGAGAAATGGACTGTCCGCCGTACTGGTTGGAAGCCACCTGTGCAATGATCTGGGTGGCGATGTTGCAGGCGGTGGAGAAGGAATGGGGCTTCTCAATGAGGGTGCCGGAGATGACCGTGCCGTTCTGGAGCATATCATCCAGGTTGATGAGGTCGCAGTTGTGCATATGCTGGGCATAGTAGTCGGCATCGTGGAAGTGGATGATACCGGCCTCATGGGCAGCTACAATGTCAGCAGGCAGCAGAATCCGGGCGGTGATATCCTTGGAAACTTCGCCGGCCATGTAGTCACGCTGAACCGCATTGATGGTGGGGTTCTTGTTGGCGTTCTCCTGCTTCACTTCCTCGTTGTTGCACTCAATGAGGCTGAGGATGCGATCATCGGTGGTGTTGGACTGCCGGAGCAGGCTGCGGGTGTAACGATAGGTGATGTACTCCTTGGCAACCTCAAAGGCACCGTGGGCCATAATGGCCTTTTCCACCTGGTCCTGAATCTCCTCCACGGAGGGGCTGCGGCCCATCTCCTCGCAGGCGATTTCCACGCTCTCGGAGATGCGGCGAATCTGCAGCTCGGTCATCCGCACGGATTCCTCCACTGCCAGATTGGCCTTGGTGATTGCCATTACGATCTTTTCAATGTCAAAAACGGCTTCCGCGCCGTTACGCTTAATGATTTTCATATAGTAAGTCCTCCTGACTTGCTCGGGGCATCTGTTGTGTTAGCACGGCCCATTATACTATATCTTGTGTTTTTGTCAAGTGTGATATACCAAATCTTGCCTTTCCGTTTTTACACAGAAAAGTTAGGACTTTCTTTCCCCGGGGAAATATGTCTACCAAAGGGAAAGTTCCAAGTTTTCCGTAAATCCAAAAAGAAGTATTTGAATTACCGATGAGAATATAGTACAATCATGTCGAGGCCCTGGGAGGGCACCTTCCCAGGATGCAGCAATTTATTGAAAATTAGAGGAGGCAGGATTTTATGAGAGAATCTTTCGGCCTTTTGCCCAATGGGAAAGAGGCGTTTCTATACACCATCCATGGTGGTGGAATCACCGCTTCGGTGACGGACTACGGCGCTGCTCTGGTGCGTCTGATGGCCCCGGACCGGCACGGTGTTGTTTCCGATGTGGTTCTCGGCTTTGAAGATGCAAACGGCTACCGCACGCAGGATGGTTGTCTGGGTGCCACGGTGGGCCGCAGTGCCAACCGTCTGAAGGGTGCCAGCTTCACCCTGAACGGAGCCGAATACCATCTCACCCCCAACGAAAACGGAAACAATCTGCACAGCGGCCCGGATACCTACTACACTCGGCTTTGGAATCTCAAGGAGCAGGGTGCAGACTTTTTGACCTTTACCCTCCACAGCCCCGACGGCGACCAGGGCTATCCCGGAAACGCAGACATTCAGGTCACCTATCGTCTGGACGACCAGGGCGGTCTGCACATCGTCTATGATGCTGTCTGTGACCAGGATACCGTGTTCAACCTCACCAACCACAGCTATTTCAACCTGGCAGGTCACGAGAAGACCCAGCAAGCCATGGACCAGGAGCTGACCCTCCCCGGTCGGTTCTTCAACCCGGACGATGCCCAGAACATCCCCACCGGGGAGCTGCGCAATGTGGAAGGCACCCCCATGGACTTCCGCAAGGCCAAGGCCCTGAACCGGGATATTGATGCCGACTATGAGCCTCTGCACCTCCAGGGCGGCTACGACCACAACTGGGAAGTGTGCTCCGACCCCTGCGCCATTCTCACCGACCCCCAGTCCGGTCGAACCATGTCTGTCTCCACGGACTGCCCGGGTATTCAGGTCTACACCGGAAACTACCTGGACGCAAAGGGCAAGGACGGTGTCTACTACGGCAAGCGCACCGGCATTGCTCTGGAAACCCAGTTCTATCCCGATGCCCTCCATCATGCCGACTGGCCCCAGCCCATTACCAAGGCCGGAGAGCACTATCACTCTGAGACGGTTTACCGTCTGGGCACGGTCTAACATACAATAGAGGGCTGCAAAATGCAGTCCCCCCTTTCAGACTATCGAAAAAGTCCAGCTTATGCTGGGCTTTTTTGATT
>JAHHRT010000043.1 GCA_020025615.1 Oscillospiraceae bacterium
GCCTCGTCAACCGTTGCGGTCTTGGAGGTAATCAGGTCCTTTGCATTGCCCAGCCACACGTCGGTGCCGTGGGAGAAGCCGGAAAGCCGCAGAAGGGTGTCGAATCGGGTGGGCATGGTGTCCATCAACATTCCCCGGGTAAACCGGGTGTTGAACTCCGGGATGGCAACAGCGCCCGTGGGACCCAGCAGCTTGTCGTTTTCGTAGCCCAGCACCTTGGAAGAGGTGAAGATGGACATGGTATCCTTGTCGTCCAGAGGGATGGTCTTGGCATCCACCCCGGTCATATCCTCCATCATACGAATCATGGTGGGGTCATCGTGGCCCAGCATATCCAGCTTCAGAAGGTTTTCTTCCATGGAGTGATATTCAAAGTGGGTGGTGATCTGGTCGGAGTTGGGGTCGTCCGCAGGCTTCTGCACCGGGCAGAAGTCCCAGATTTCGTTCTCCTGGGGAATAACCACCAGGCCGCCGGGGTGCTGGCCTGTGGTACGGCGCACACCCACGCATCCATTGGCAAGTCTGGCTTCCTCTGCCCGGTTGGCGGTTTTGCCACGCTCAGACAGATACTTCTTCACATAGCCGAAGGCGGTCTTTTCCGCCACGGTGCCGATGGTTCCGGCCCGGAACACGTGGGAACGTCCGAACAGCTCCACGCAGTAGGCGTGGGCGTTGGACTGATATTCGCCGGAGAAGTTCAGGTCAATATCAGGGACCTTGTCACCGCCGAAGCCCAGGAAGGTCTCGAAGGGGATGTTGAAGCCGTCCTTCTCAAACTTGGTTCCGCACTTGGGACAGATGGCATCGGGCAGGTCCGCGCCGCATCCGTAGCCCTTGGGCACATCGAAGGTGGTGTACTTACATTCCGGGTTGGGACAGCGGTAGTGAGGCGGGAAGGAATTTACCTCCGTGATGCCGGACATATAGGCAACGATGGAGGAACCAACGGAGCCACGGGAGCCAACCAGATAGCCGTGCTCCAGAGAGTTCTGCACCAGCTTCTGGGCGGACATATAAATCACATCGTAGTGACAGCTGATAATATCGTGAAGCTCCGTTTCTACACGCTTCACCATCAGTTCCGGGGGATTCTCGCCGTAAAGCCGGTGGAACTTGGTGTAAACCAGGTTTTTCAGGTCCTCCACGGAATTTTCGATTTTCGGCGCAAACAGGTTGTGGGGCACAGGCCGCAGGGTCTCCACCATATCCGCAATCATGTTGGTGTTGGTCACAACCACCTCATAGGCCTTGTCCTTGCCCAGATAGGAGAATTCCTCCAGCATTTCATCGGTAGAGCGGAAATACAGGGGGTTGGGCTTGTCTGCATCGTCAAAGCCCTTGGTGGCCAGAAGGATGTGCCGGAAAATCTCGTCCTCCGGGTTCATAAAGTGAACGTCGCCGGTGGCAACCACAGGCTTCCCCAGGTCCTCACCCAGGCGGATAATCAGGCGGTTATAGTCCCGCAGCTCCTCTACATCCTTTGCCATGCCCTTTGCCAGCATAAACATATTGTTGGACAGGGGCTGGATTTCCAGGAAATCATAGAAAGAAGCAATCCGCTTTAGTTCTGCATAGCTCTTGTGGGACAGAATGGCCTGGAACAGCTCGCCGGCTTCACAGGCGGAGCCGATAATCAGGCCCTCCCGCATAGCCAGGATTTCAGACTTGGGCATCCGGGCCACACGCTTAAAGTATTTCAGATTGGAATCGGAAATCAGATGGTAGAGATTCCGCAGACCCACCTGGTTCTTGGCAAAGATGATAATATGCCGAGCCTGACGGCTGGTAATCTTGCCCTTGGCCCGCAGGGGAATCATCGCCGCATTGATGGCCTGGAGATTGTGGATATCGTGAACCTCCTCCAGCTTTTTCATCAGGGCCGACATGATGAGACCGCAGGTGACTGCGTCGTCCGCCGCCCGGTGGTGACGGAAATCCGGTAGTTTCAGGGCCTCTGCCACCAGATTGAGCTTGAATTTACCCAGCTCCGGCAGCAGGTTCTGGGACAGCACCAGGGTGTCCGCATCGGTATAGGTATAGGGCAGGCCCAGGCGGTCACAGGCCGCATGGATAAACCCGGTATCGAAGTCCGAGTTGTGGGCCACCAGCACCCGGTCCCCTACAAAGTCCAGAAACTTGGGCAGGATTTCGGCGATGGTGGGCGCACCCGCCAGCATTTCGTCGGTGATGCCCGTAAGGTCGGTGGTCTCCCGGCTCAGACGCTTTCCGGGGTCCACAAAGGTCTGGAAGCGGTCTACCTCTTCCCCGCCCCGGAACAGCACTGCGCCGATTTCAATAATCTCGTCGTTCTGAGAGGACAGGCCGGTGGTTTCCAGGTCGAAGGCCACAAACTCCTCATCGAAGGTCATGTCCTTGTCTCCGTGGACCACAATGCGGTCGTCCACATCGTTGACATAATAACCCTCTACACCGTAGAGGATCTTGATATTTTCGTCGGTGCCCGCCACCTTGGCCTTTGCGGCGGCCTTCATGGCATCGGGGAAGGACTGAGCACAGCCGTGGTCTGTAATGGCAATGGCCCGGTGGCCCCAGGAGGCCGCCAGCTTCACCACATCTGCCGTGGGGGTCAGGGCGTCCATGTTACTCATGGTGGTGTGCAGGTGCAGCTCCACCCGCTTGCCGTCGGGGGCCAAATCCTTCCGCTTGGGCAGCGTGCCCGCCATCATGGCGTAGGGTTTCAGCACCATGTCGTTTTCAAACCGGTCCTCTACCAGCTTGCCCTGAATCCGAAGCACAGCGCCGTCCTTCACGTTTTCCAGAATGGGCTTTGCCTCCCCTGCCTCCATGAAGCGGGTGATTCGGATGGAGCCGTGGTTGTCGGTGACGTCGAACTTCACCACATAGGCGTTGCGCTTTTTCAGCTCCTTGTGGTCGATGTTGAAGACACGACCCTCCACAATGATGGTGCCCATATCCAGGGTCAGCTGGTCCATGGGAACCGCCGTGCCCCGGAAGGACTTTCCATAGAAGGTGTCGCTGAACACCGGGGTCTTGGGGGCCGCCTTGGCCTGGGCCTGGGCCTCCATGGCAGGGAGCTTGTCCATCAGCTGATCCCGCATGGTCTCCATGGCGTCAAAGAGGGCCTGTCCTTCCAGGTCCGCGCCGGCTTCCACATCGATGGTCACCGGGGCGGCAAACCGCTCCCGCAGGGCCGTCTGGATCTTGGGGATGACCTCCTCCACCGTCGCCTTGCCGTTTCCTTTCAGCCGGATGTGAAGATGGGTATCCTCCCACTGCCACTGGGCCCCGGCAAGAGAGCCCCGGGTCATGGAGTTTTCCTCCACAAACAGCTGCATCAGCTCTTCCGGCTCGATCTTCTCCAGCTGGTCGGCGGGACAGGTCACGGTGAGCTGCAAGCTTTCCAGGCCGTACAGCCGGGAAATGCCCCGGGTCACCTGATCCAGCAGCCGCCGGGGGATGTAGTTGTCGCTGTGCAGGGCCACATGGACACTGCGGCTCTCCGGGTGAATGTCCGCAGCAGCAATGGCCGCCTGAGAAAGCGCCATTTGCAGCGTCTCAGGCGGCTCAAAGTCCGGGAACATATCTTTTAAGTAAATGGTATCCTTCATAAAATCAAAGCTGTTCAATCCGGCGCAGCAGTGCGGGCAGCAGCTCATCATAGGGCAGACGCTCCACCTGCTCGCCCTTTTCAAAGATCATGCCCCAGCCGTCGCCGCCGGCAATGCCAATGTCTGCTTCCCGGGCCTCGCCGGGTCCGTTGACCACACATCCCATAACCGCCACGGTAATGGGCTTCTTGCAGTCCTTCAGTGCCTCGTCCACCCGATTGACCAGACCGATGAGGTCAATCCGGGTCCGTCCGCAGGTGGGACAGGAGATGATGTTGACTCCGTCCTTCCGCAGTCCGGCAGCTTTCAGAATGTCCTTGGCTGCATAGACCTCCTGGACAGGGTCGTCGGTCAGGCTCACCCGGATGGTGTCACCGATGCCGTCCAGCAGCAGAGCGCCGATGCCCATGGCGGACTTCATCAGGCCCATGCGCACAGGGCCGGTCTCGGTCACGCCGATGTGCAGAGGATAGTCGCACTCTGCCCGGAACTTCCGGCAGGCCGCCACCATGGTGGGCACGGTGGAGGACTTCATGGACACGCAGGTATCATAGAAGCCCTGCTTTTCCAGCAGCTCCAGATGCTGGAAGGCACTTTCCACCAGGGCTTCCGCCGTGGGGTGTCCGTACTTTTCCAGCAGCCGCTTGTCCAGGCTGCCGCCGTTGACGCCAATGCGGATGGGGATGTGCTTATCCTTGCACACATCCACAACGGCCTTCACCCGGTCTTCCCCGCCGATGTTGCCGGGGTTGATGCGGATTTTTGCCGCACCGCCTTCTGCGGCGGCAATGGCGAGCTTATAATCAAAATGAATGTCTGCCACCAGAGGCAGAGGGCTTTCCTTGCAGATCTCCGCAAAGCCCCGGGCCGCCTCCATATTGGGCACAGCCAATCTGGCGATCTGGCAGCCAGCCGCAGCCAGCTCCCGAATCTGGGCCAGAGAGCCTTCCACATCCGTGGTCTTGGTGTTCAGCATGGACTGGATCACCACGGGAGCACCGCCGCCAATGGGAACACCGCCAACCATAATCTGTCTTGTCATATGATGTCACCCCTTGAATAAAAATAGAATATCCTTAAACATAATAATCGCCATCAGGGCCATGAGAAGCATCATTCCCACGCCGTTGATGTATCCCTCGTACTTGGGGTCCACCTTTTTCCCGGAGATCTTCTCCACCAGCAGGGTAATGAGCAGGGCCACCACCCGACCGCCATCCAGGGCGGGAATGGGCAGCAGATTCATCACTGCCAGGTTGATGGCAATGAAGGCCCCGAAGTAGATAAGACTCATAAAGGCCTGATAGGAGGTAGCGGAAGCCCCCGCCACCTGGGCCATCTGGTCCACGATCATCACGGGTCCGCCCACATCTTTCAGCCCCGCCTTGCCGGTGAGCAGCATTTGCAGGCTCAGCCGCACCAGCCGCACCGTATCCACGGCGGTGCTGCCCACCTGGGAGAGGATAGAGCCGAAGGTGGCCTTTTCCGCAGTGAAGCTGAATCCATAGCGCGGCTGGGTCCCTCCGTTTCCGTCGGGAAACTCCCGCTTCTGGGCAAGGACCTCGGGAAGGACCACTTTTTCGCCATCCCGCAGAACCTGGATTTTATGGGTGGGCGCTGGGTTCAGGGTCAGAAGCAAATCAAAATCCGAGGCCGTGTAAATCCGTTCGCCGTCCACTTTCAGTATCCGGTCACCGGGCCGTATCCCCTCTCCCTGCGCCAGATAGCACTCCGGCTCGATCTGAGAAACCACCGGGACCACAAAGCCCTCACTGGGGGCAAAGTAGATGCCCAGAAGAATCAGGCCGGTAATGAAATTCATGGCAGCACCTGCCACCAGGATAATGAGCCGCTTCCACCAGGCCGCCTTGTCGAAGGACCGGGGGTTATCGCTTCCCCCGTCCTCGCCCTCCATGGCGCAGTAGCCGCCGATGGGAATCAGGCGCAGACTGTACAGCGTCTCCCCCACCTGCTTTTTCAGGATGGCGGGGCCCATAAACACAGAGAACTCATTGACCTGAACCCCGGAGAGCTTGGCGGCAATGAAGTGCCCCAGCTCGTGAATGAAAATCAGGAAGCTGAAAAGAAGGATTGCAAACAGAATGGACATAGGCTGCCTCGCTTTACTTAGAAATCACAGACTGCCGGGCAAGACGGTCTGCCTCCAAAACCTGCTCTAAGGTGGGGTTCTGGATAAAGGGAACGTTGTCCACCGCCCGGGACACCAGACGATGGATGTCATAAAAGCCGATTTCGTCCCGCAGGAACATAGCCACTGCTTCTTCGTTGGCGCCGTTCATCGCCGGGCAGGCTGTGCCGCCGGCTTTTGCGCAGTCCCGGGCCAGTTTCAGGCAGGGAAATGCCTCCAAATCCGGGGCGGCAAAGGTCAGAGCGCCGCAGGTGAGAAGATCCAGCGGGGCCACCGGGCTCTGCCGGCGTTCCGGGTAGGTAAAGGCCAGCTGGATGGGAAGACGCATATCCGGGCTTCCCAGCTGGGCCAGCACCGCACCGTCATTATACTCCACCAGGCTGTGAACAATACTCTGCCTGTGAATCACCACGTCCACCTGCTCCAGGGGCAGGTCGTACAGCCGCATGGCCTCGATGACCTCCAGGCCCTTATTCATCAGGGTCGCGCAGTCGATGGTGATTTTGGCACCCATGGTCCAGTTGGGGTGCTTGAGGGCGTCGGCCTTAGTCACGGTTTGCAGCTGCTCCCGGCTCATGCCGAAGAAGGGGCCGCCGGAGCAGGTGAGAATCAGCCGCTTCACCTGTGCAGGGTCCCGGTTGCCCATAAGGCACTGGAAAATCGCAGAGTGCTCAGAGTCCACAGGGACGATCTCTGCCCCGTACTTTCTGGCCTCCCCCATGACAATTTCACCGGCGCAGACCAGGGTTTCCTTGTTGGCAAGGCCGATGCGCTTTTTCTTGCGGATGGCAGCCAGGGTCGGCTTTAAGCCCACCATACCCACCACCGCCGTGATGACGCAGTCCGCCTCGTCCATGGTCGCTGCCGCAATCAGGCCCTCCTCACCCCAGGCAATTTCCGTGGGGAGATCGGAGAGCTCTTTCTTGAGGGCCATTGCTGCTTCTTCGGTAGCCATGACCGCCAGGCGGGGCCGGAACTGGCGGCACTGCTGTGCCATCCGCTCTACGCTGGAACCCGCCGTCAGAGCCGCCACCCGAATCTCGGGCATCCGGCTGATTACATCCAGGCTCTGCCGGCCAATGGAGCCGGTGGAGCCGAGAATACTCACACATTTCACCATTTTATCACACCGCCACAGGAAGAATTCTCAGCAGCGCCTCCATGAGAGGTGCTACCATGACCATAGAATCGAATCGGTCCATCACGCCGCCGTGACCGGGAATGATGGTGCCGTAGTCCTTCAGACCGCTCTGGCGCTTGATGACGGAGAAGCACAGGTCTCCGAAGGTGCCCACAATGGAGCCCAGGAAGCCATAGAGCAGGGCATAGAAATAGTTGACCCGGAACTGGAGCAGCTGCAAAATCAGGGTATAGAGAACCATACCCACCATTGCCGCCACGATTCCGCCGAGAAAACCTTCCATGGTCTTATTGGGGCTTACCACCGGGGAGAGCTTATGTTTTCCGAATCTTTTACCGATTATGTAGGCACCGGTATCCGAGAGGAACGCCACCACAAAGGGAATGAGCACCAGGTAGCGGCCCAGGCTCAGGGCCAGGATCCGCACCACGCCGGTGAGCAGATACGGGACCACACAGCCCGCAGTGATGCACATGGCAATCATCTCGAAGCGGACCTTCACATGGTCGTGCATCATCTCGCCAAAGACCAGCATCAGGAACACCAGCACAATGAGCAGACCGTAGGCGGTCTGACCGCCGTAACAGCTCCATACACTCATTGTAACGGCCATGGCGGCGGAATAGAACACCAGACGGAAATGGGTCACAAGGCCGGTCCGATACAGCACCTCGTGAACACCAACAGCCAGCAGCAGGCCGTAAACCACCGCCGCCACGATCTTGGGGGCCACCAGGGCCACCAGCAGAAGAACGGGCAGCAGGACACCCGCTGCAATCAGACGATTTTTCATTTACGTACCTCCGAAACGGCGATTGCGCCGATGATATTCTTCAATGGCCCGGTCCAGATCCTCGGGGCCGAAGTCCGGCCACAGCACGTCCATGAAGACATACTCCGAGTAGGCAGACTGCCACAGCAGGAAATTGCTGGTGCGCATCTCCCCGGAGGGTCGGATGATGAGCTCAGGGTCCGGCACATCGGCGGAATAGAGGTAAGAGCTCATAAGGTCCTCGGTAAGGTCCTCAGGGGCGTGCTTTCCCTCTAACACATCCTGGGCAAAGCATCGGGCTGCCCGGACGATTTCGTCCCGGCCGCCGTAATTGAGGCAGAAGTTCACCTGAACGTCATAGTCCTGAGAACGGCTCTGAGCATCCAGGCACATTTTTTGCAGCTTGGGGCTGAGGCGGCTGAGATCGCCGAAGAAACGGAAGGATACCCGGTTCTTCTCCATGTCCCGAAGGGCTTCCTCCAGGTACTTTCTCAGCAGCCGCATGATGCCCTCCACTTCATCCTGGGAGCGTTTCCAGTTTTCCGTGGAGAAGGCGTAGACCGTGAGATACCGAACCCCCAGGGTCCGGCAGTAGTTGGCAATCCGCCGAAAGGCCTCTGCACCGGCAGCGTGGCCCGCAGTCCGGGGCAGTCCCCGCTTTTTGGCCCACCGCCCGTTTCCGTCCATGATAATGGCGATATGCTCAGGGGGCGGCAGAAGCTTTGTTTCCGTATTAGCCATGGCGGCACCTCTTTTCTAAAAGATTGAGTTTCCTGCCCCGGAAAAGCTGTCCCGGGGCAAATACAGCATGGGGGGGCGGTTGCCCGCCCCCACCCGGATTAAATTGCCATCAGTTCCTTTTCCTTGGCAGCTGCAGCAGCGTCTGCCTTCTTGATGTACTGGTCCAGAAGATCCTGCAAATCCTTTTCTGCCTTCTTCTGGTCATCCTCGGTGATTTCGTTGGCCTTCTTCAGCTTCTTCACGTAGTCCATACCCTCACGGCGGACATTCCGCAGAGCAACCTTTGCATCCTCGGCGTACTTCTTCACCTGCTTCGCCAGGTCCTTACGGCGCTCCTCCGTGAGCTGGGGGAACACCAGACGGACGACTCTGCCGTCGTTCTGGGGGTTGATGCCCAGGTCAGAAACCTGGATTGCCTTCTGGATGTCCTTCAGCAGCTTGGTGTCCCAGGGCTGAATCACCAGGGTACGGGCATCGGGAGAAGAAATGGTAGCCACGCCGTTCAGGGGCGTTTCGCTGCCGTAGTATTCCACAGTGATGTGGTCCAGGACCTTGGCGTTTGCGCGGCCTGCACGAACAGCGCCGAACTCATCCTGCAGGTGGTCCAGGGTCTTGTCCATCTTCTTGCTGTATTCCTTAAAATCAACAGTGCTCATGTATTAGTCCTCCTTAACAATGGTGCCAATTTTTTCGCCGCAGACAACGCGGACGATGTTCTGGGGGTCTTTCAGGGCAAAGCAAACCAGGGTCATGTGGTTGTCCATGGCCAGGGTCATAGCGGTGGTATCGGTAGCCTTCAGGTGACGGGCCAGGACCTCGTCATAAGTCAGCTCGTCGAACTTCACCGCAGTGGGGTCTACATTGGGGTCCGCAGAGTAGATGCCGTCCACATTCTTTGCCATGAGGATGGCGTCTGCCTCGATCTCCACGCCGCGGAGCACCGCGCCGGTGTCGGTGGAGAAATAGGGGTTGCCGGTGCCGGCGGCGAAGATGACCACTTTCCCCTCGTTCAGGTACTGGTCGGCACGGTCACGGGTAAAGTACTCTGCAAACTTGTTCATCTCCACGGCAGTCAGGACTCTGGCCTCCACGCCGTGCTTTTCCAGGGCGTCTGCCACTGCGATGGAGTTCATCACGGTAGCGAGCATACCCATTGCGTCGCCGTGGGAACGCTGCATCTTATCGGCACCGTCCTTGACACCCCGCCAGAAGTTGCCGCCGCCGATGACCAGGCCCACCTGGACACCCAGCTCCCGGCACTGCTTGATGGCTTCGCAGACGCTGGAAATGACATTAAAATCCAGGCCCCGGTGCTGATCACCTGCAAGGGCCTCACCGCTGACCTTCAGCAGGATGCGGCTGTATTTCACTTGAGACATTGGAATGTTCCTCCTTCTTCGTTTCCTTATCGTGTCCTATTTTAATATAAGTCGGCGCAATTGACAACCACAAAATTATATTTTCTTGATTTGTTTTCTTAAAATTCACAATCCCGCCGGCCCCAGCCCCGAAAAATCAGCAAAATCCCCAAGTCTGACACCAGAAAATTGGTTGCAAAACCGATGGCAATGGGTTATAATGTCCCTATTATTGGAAAAACCCACTTCTTAAAGAGAGGATGTACTGAGAATGGCTGAAATCACCGAGAGCAAAAATTTCATCCACGCTTTTATTGACGAGGATATTGCCGAGGGCGGTCAGTTTGCAGGTCAGACTGTCCACACCCGGTTCCCCCCGGAGCCTAACGGCTATCTTCACATTGGCCACTGCAAGGCCCTGATCATCGACTTCGGCACCGCCGAGAAGTACGGCGGTATGTGTAACCTCCGTATGGACGACACCAACCCCACCAAGGAGGATGTGGAGTTCGTCGAGGCAATTCAGGAGGATATTCACTGGCTGGGCTTCGACTGGGGCGACCGCTTCTTCTATGGCTCTGACTATTTCGAGAAGGACTATGAGTTTGCCGTTGAGCTCATCAAGAAGGGCCTGGCTTACGTCTGCGAGCTGACCCCTGAGCAGTTCAAGGAGTACCGCGGCGACCTCACCACCCCTGCAAAGTCCCCCTACCGGGACCGTCCCATTGAGGAGAGCCTGGACCTCTTCCGCCGGATGCGCGAGGGCGAGTTTGAGGACAACACCATGACCCTCCGGGCCAAGATTGACCTGGCTTCCGGCAACTTCAATATGCGTGACCCGGTCATCTACCGGATTCGCCATATGCATCATCATCGCCAGGGCGACAAGTGGTGCATCTACCCCATGTACGACTTTGCTCACCCCATTCAGGACGCACTGGAGGGCATCACCCATTCTCTGTGCTCTCTGGAGTTTGAGAACCACCGTCCCCTCTACAACTGGGTCGTGGAGCACGTTTCCGTTCCCCATCATCCCCGCCAGATTGAGTTCGCCCGTCTGGGCATTGACCACACCGTTCTCTCCAAGCGGAAGCTGAGAGCACTGGTGGAGGGCAACTACGTATCCGGCTGGGACGATCCCCGGATGCCCACCCTCTGCGGTCTGCGCCGCCGCGGCTACACCCCCGCATCCATCCGCAGCTTCTGCGACCGTGTGGGCGTTGCCAAGTCCCCCAATACTATTGAATATGGCTTCCTGGAGCACTGCCTCCGTGAGGACCTCAACGAGACCGCACAGCGTGTGATGGCAGTTCTGAAGCCTGTGAAGCTCACCATCACCAACTATCCCGAGGGCCAGTCCGAGACCTTTGAGGTTGAGAACAACCCCAACAAGCCTGAGGATGGCACCAGAGAGCTGACCTTCTCCCGGAATCTGTGGATTGAGGCCGACGACTTCCTGGCAGAGCCCATTCCCAAGTACAAGCGTCTCTACCCCAACGGACCGGAGTGTCGTCTGAAGGGTGCATATCTCATCACCTGCACCGGCTGTGTCCGGGATGAGAACGGCAACATCACCGAGGTTCTGGCAACCTACGATCCCGAGTCCAAGGGCGGCAATCCCGCTGACGGTCGGAAGGTCAAGGGTGCTACCATTCACTGGGTAGATGCCAACAACTGCTATGATGCAGAGGTGCGTCAGTATTCCAACCTCTTTGACGATCCCGATCCCGATGCTGCCGGCAAGGATTTCCTGGCCTGCCTGAACCCCAACTCTCTGGAGATTCTGGAAGGCTGCAAGGTGGAAGCCAGCCTGAAGGATGCCAAGGCACCTTCTTCCTATCAGTTCATGCGTCTGGGCTACTTCTGCCCCGACAGCAAGGACTCCACCCCTGAACATCTGGTATTCAACCGCTCCGTCAGCCTGAAGGACAGCTTCAAGCCCGCCAAGTAAGGTCGGCAGGGCCGACAGCCAATACGTGCAC
>JAHHRT010000044.1 GCA_020025615.1 Oscillospiraceae bacterium
TTATTCAGCGTACATAGGGGTGGTGAGGTAGCGGTCGCCGCCGTCGGGAAGAATGGCAACAATGGTCTTTCCCGCATTTTCGGGCTTCCGGGCCTGCTCCAGAGCGGCCCAGAGGGCGGCGCCGGAGGAGATGCCGCAGAGAATCCCTTCCTCTTTGCCCAGGCGGCGGCCTGCGGCATAGGCATCCTGGGTGTCAACGGTGAGAATTTCGTCGATGACCTCCCGGTTCAGAATCTTCGGTACGAAGTTTGCGCCGATGCCCTGAATGCCGTGGGGGCCGCTCTTGCCCTGGGTGAGTACCGGGGAGTCCTTGGGCTCCAGGCCGATGACCTTCACGGCGGGGTTCTTTTCCTTCAAATACCGACCGATGCCGGAGACGGTGCCGCCGGTGCCGATGCCAGCCAGGAAGATGTCTACCTTGCCGTCGGTGTCCTCCCAGATTTCCGGGCCGGTGGTGCGGTAGTGGGCGTCGGGGTTGGCAGGATTGACGAACTGACCGGGGACGAAGCTGCCGGGGATTTCACGGCTCAGGGCGTCGGCCTTGTCAAGGGCCCCCTGCATCCCCAGAGAACCGGGGGTGAGCACCAGCTCTGCGCCGTAGGCAGTCATAAGACGGCGGCGCTCCACACTCATGGAGTCGGGCATGACAATGATGCAGCGGTAGCCTCTGGCGGCAGCAACGCTGCAAAGGCCAATGCCGGTGTTGCCGGAGGTGGGCTCAATGATGACGCTGCCGGGATGCAGAAGCCCCCGGTCCTCGGCGTCCAGAATCATAGACAGGGCCACCCGATCCTTCACAGAGCCGGCGGGGTTCTGACCTTCCAGCTTGACCAGAATCCGGGCGTGCAGACCTTCGGACTTTTCAAGATTGGTAAGCTCCAGCAGAGGGGTTCTGCCAATGAGCTGTGCGGCAGATGTATAGATATGGGACATGGTATTGCCCTCCTTTATGAGAATTTTGCCCCTATTATACCCGGGGACCAGTCCATATGTCAATTGACAACCTTACCTGCATATGATATTTTAAGAGCAAAGGGAGGACTTTTCTATGACCCCAATTGAAAACCATATCGAAGGAATTGTAGACGGCATCCTGGAGGATTACCGTCTGGGCAGAAATATTGATAAAATCGACCTGTTCGGTCAGCCGGAGAAGGACGTTATCATCGACATGATCGGAAAGCTCCTGCGGATCGTCTACCCGGGCTATTCCCGGGATAAGTCCTATCGGATTTATAATGCAAGACACAACCTGTCTATGCTCATTGAAGATGTGATGTACAACCTCAATAAGCAGCTGCTGGTGGTGTTCCGGGATCAGGAGAATGCCCAGGAGCGGGCAACGCAGGTGAGCCTGGATTTCTTCCGGGCCATTCCTGACATCCGGGCGGTGGCGCAGACGGATCTGGAGGCCTTCTACGAGGGCGACCCGGCGGCCTACAGCATGGATGAAATCATCTTCTGCTATCCCGGCCTGTATGCCGTTACCATCTATCGGCTGGCCCATGTGCTCTACACCCTGGGGGTGCCTATGGTGCCCCGGATTATGACGGAACACGCCCACAGCGTGACGGGAATTGACATCAACCCCGGTGCTACCATCGGCAAATACTTCTTCATTGACCACGGCACAGGCATCGTCATCGGTGAGACCACGGTGATTGGCGACCATGTGAAGCTGTACCAGGGCGTGACCCTGGGCGCACTGACTACCCGCGGCGGTCAAAGCCTTCGGGGTGTGCGCCGTCATCCCACCATTGAGGATAACGTCACCATCTATGCCGGTGCGTCCATCCTGGGCGGCGAGACGGTCATCGGACGGGACAGCGTCATTGGCTCCAATGTGTTCATCACCCATTCCATTCCCTGCTGCACCACCGTCAGTGTCCGCAGCCAGGAATTGCAGTTTAAGCCCAGAACCGGCGGTTGCTGCGGCGATGCACCCCGCACCGAGCCCTTCTGGGAAAACCAGATTCCCCACAAATAAGGAACCCTTCTATCTGTGGATAGAAATTTCTGAACACAAAAATTCGTCGGAAAGCAGCTGCCTTCCGACGAATTTTTTTATGTAGTTAAATCTTTGCCAGAAGGTCGGAGTTGATTTCCTTGAGGCTGTGGACACCGCACATAGCCATGGTGTCGGCAAGCTCGCCGTGGAGCTTCTGGGTCAGAAGCTTGACACCCTCTGCGCCGCCGCCGTAAACGGCTGTGACATAGGGACGGGCCATAATCACGGCGTCTGCACCCAGGGCCAGGGCCTTGCATACATCCACACCGCTGCGGATGCCGCCGTCCACCAGAATGGTCAGCTTGCCCTTGACGGCCTGGGCAATGGCGGGGAGCACCTCTGCGGTGGCGGGAACGCCGTCCTGCACACGTCCACCGTGGTTGGACACCACAATGCCGGCAGCCCCGGCTTCCAGTGCTTTCAGAGCACCCTTGACCGTCATAACACCCTTAATGATAAAGGGCGCATCCACATAGCGGATGATCTCCCGAAGCTGCTCTACGGTTTTGGGTCCGGCAGGGGGATTGAGACCTTTCAGGAAGGGGAGACCTGCGGCGTCGATGTCCATGGCGAAGACCTTGGCACCGGCGGCCTTGGCGGCATCCAGCTTGGAGAATACGGTGTTCTGATCCCAGGGCTTCACGGTGGGAATACCCTTGCCGTCGTTTTTGCCGATGGAGCGGGCAGCGGCGGTGAAGACTTCAGGGTTGGTGCCGTCTCCGGTGAAGGCGGCAATTCCGGCCTGGGCACAGGCGGGAACCAGAATGTCGTTGTACTCCTGATCGGTGTACTTGTCGCCGTAGTGGAGCTTCACAGCCCCGACAGGGCCTGCGAATACAGGCAGGTCATAGTGCTGCCCGAACAGGGTGAAGCCGGTATCCACCGGGCCGCCCTCACAGATGGTGTCCATATTGAGGTACACCTTCTGCCAGGCTTCATAGTTGCGGATGGCGACGGTGCCGGTACCCTTGGCACCGGGGCCGGGGACGGTGTTGCCGCAGGCGCGACCGTTGCACACGGGACAGGCCTTGCAGTAAGGGCCGCTGCAGGACCGGGCAGCAGCCAGCACTTCTGGATATGTCATAAAAAATCCTCCTTAACGCAAATAAAACGTCCTCTCCCTGGGGGGAGAGGACGCAGATTATGAGATCTTTGCGATGTCTTTGATAACCTCTCCTGCAAGAATCAGCCCGGCAGCGCCGGGAACAAAAGAAACGCTTCCGGGAATCTGCCGTTTTCCAATGGCTGCGGCTTCCTCCTCCCATCCGGTGGGGGTAAGGGGCTCTTCCTGGGAGTAGACCACCTTCATGTGCTTGATGCCCCGCTTTCCCAGCTCCCGGCGCATTACCCGGGCCAGGGGACACATGGACGTCTTGCTGAGATCCGTGCAGATAAATCCGGCGGGGTCCAGCTTGTTTCCGGTGCCCATGCAGCTGATGACCGGGACACCGGCGGCAAAGGCCCGCTCAATGAGAGAGAGCTTTCCCGATACCGTGTCGATGGCATCGATGACATAGTCAAAGGCACTGAAGTCCAGCTGATCGGCAGTGTCCGGGGTGTAGAAAATGGGGTAGGTGTAGACAGCGGCCTCCGGGTTGATGGACAGCACCCGCTCCTTTGCCACCTCTACCTTGGGCCGTCCCACGGTGGCATGGGTGGCGAGGATCTGACGGTTGAGGTTGGAAAGGCTGAAACAGTCGTTATCGATGAGATGCAGCTCACCAATGCCGCTGCGGGCCAGGGCTTCCAGGGTATAGCCGCCCACGCCGCCCAGGCCGAAGAGCGCTACCCGGGCCTTTTGCAGCCGCTCAAGCGCCTCTTCTCCCAGAAGCAGGCCGGTTCTGGAAAATTCTTCCTTCATGGGGATTACTCCTCGAAGGTCAGAACGTCCTTGTACTTCTCCTTGAAGATGTCGTAGACAGCGTTGAGAATCTTCTCGTCATCGACGGAGAGGTAGTTCTCGGTTTCCTCGTCCACGGGCTCTACCTCCAGGATGACAACCTGGGTCTCCAGCTCGTCGGCGGGCATCAGCAGCAGGTATTCCTTGCCCTGATATTCAATCACATCGAGATATTCAAAATTCTCTTCCTTGCCGTTTTCGTCGGTGAGGGTGAGAATGCTGGCTTCCTCTTCAGGAATGTTGTTTTCGTTTTCCATTGGGGGGTCCTCCTTGTGTGTTGTGAATCATGGTGAAATTATATCTGATTTATGGGGGAAAAGCAAGAGCCAGCCAGATGGAAACAGGGTCTGTGCTCCATTTTTTTGGAAAAGATTCTGCGGGAATCCCGGTGCTGCCACTTGCAATGAAATCCCCCCCATGATAAAATAACCCGGGAAATCCGAATTTATTTTACAGACGGACCAAATTACAGCGATACTAAGGAGCTGACAGAATATGAAAAGAGATGATAACGGCAGCTGCCGGAGAAAGCGCGGCCTTCTACGGGTACTGTCCGGGACTTTGGCACTGACCCTCTTGTTGGGCGGCTGCGGCACACCTGCCCAGGAGCACACAGAGGGAAAAAATGCTGCTGCCACCGTGGAAACCTCCGCTGTCCTTCCTGACGGCACTCCGGGGACTGTGAGTGAAAAGGGCACCTACACCCTGCCGTTTGACGGTGCGGCGCAGGTGGCTACCGTGGGAAAGGCAACCCTTACCAATGGAATGTTGGGCATTTTCTACCGCATGGCCCTGTTACAGGCGGCCGCTGAGGGAGATGAGCCGGATCTCACCCAGCCCCTGGATGCCCAGATGTGTCCCTTTACGGATGCAGAGCTTTCCTGGCAGCAGGTCATTCTGGGCAAAGCTCTGGATACCTGGCATACGCTCCAGGCCCTGGAGCAGAAGAGCCGGGAACAGGTGGTCCGGGAGGAGCTGAACTTTGAACCTATCCCGGAGCTCCATCAGGAGTATATGTCCAATGTTCCGGCAAACGATATTCTCTACGACCTGGACGCAACCTTCCGGCCCAACACCCTGCACCAGGCCTATCTGGATGAGATTCCCCAGCGGCTGGAAACCCTTGCCAAGGACCAGGGCTATGCAGACCTGGACACCATGGTCCGGGAGCAGTTCGGCCCCGGTGTCACCCAGGAGAATCTGGAAGAATATGCCACCCTGCTGAACTGGGCCTATATGTACTTTACGGAGTGCAGCTATGACATTGCCCCCACTGCCGAAGAGGTGGCGGAGGCCATGACGGTCAAGGGGGAGCCCCTGGTGAATCTGCGGCACATTCTGCTGATTCCCCAGGATGCAGTGCTGGATGACCAGGGCCGAGTCACTGCCACGGAGGAGCAGTGGGAAGCCCGGGAAAAGGACGCCAAGAACCTGCAGCAGAAGTGGAAGGCCAACCGTCCCTCTGAGGTGAGCTTCTCGGTACTGGCCCATGACAATTCCCAGGACCCCGGCTCCAGCCTGGACGGCGGCCTTTATGTGGATATCCACAAGGGCCAGCTTGCAGAGCCGCTGGACCAGTGGTGCTTCGATTCCGCCAGAGAAGCGGGGGACTGCGAAGTGGTGCGCAGTGATTTCGGCTGGCACATCCTCTACTTCTGCGGAAAACAGGATGCCGCCTACCGGGAGACGGAGGCGGAGCTTCGCAAGGAGCAGCTGGGGAAGCTGATAGAATCTGCCAAGCAGAAATACCCTATGAAGGTTTCCTTTGACAAGATTACCCTGGAGCCTGTGGAAAAGGCCCCGACCCTGGCGCTGAACCAGGAGATCCTCTATCCCGATGTTGCCCATGAGCGGTTCCCGGAGGTCCCGGTGTACATCCAGCAGGACTATAAAAAGGCCCCCTACGGCGGCTACAATGTCTCTTCCCATGGCTGCGGCATTACGTCCCTTGCCATGCTCTCTACTTACATGACCGATACCCGTCTGACCCCTGCCATGCTGGCGGCGCGGTACGGGCGGTATAACGGCCTTCACGGCACGGATACCATGATCTTTATCAACACCCCGCCGGAGATGGGCTACTTCCTGGACCACCGGGCATTTACCTGGCAGGATATTGAAGACTCCCTGCGGGAGGGGAAGATGGTCATTAACCTCCAGTCCAAGGGCTACTTTACGAGAACCGGGCATTTCCTGGTGCTGACCCATCTCACAGAGGACGGCAAGGTCGTGATCCGGGACTCCAATGTCTACAACTACAAGCGGCTTCCTGAGCACACAGCGGATGCCTTTGATCCCAAGGTGTTCCCGCCAGCAACCCGTTACAGCTGGGTCTATGACAATAAGGTGACCAGAATTCCTGCCTGCCATCGCTGCGGCGACGGGGAAGGGGTTCCCGGCCTGTTCCGGGAAGATTACCTCTGCCGTAAGTGTATTCCCGCTATGGAGCGCAGAGCGGCATTCTTGGAGCTGTGCTTCTGATAAAACCATATAAAACACGCCGAATCTCTGGGGAACTCCCTGGGATTCGGCGTGTTTTTCCATAAAATCGGTTTTCAGAACTGGGCGGCCTCGGCGCTTTTCAGCTGCAATTGCAGCTTGTCCGCAATGAGGGCGATGAACTCGCTGTTGGTGGGTTTTCCTTTGGTGTTGCTTACGGTATAGCCGAAAAACCGCTGCAGCGTGTCCAGGTCTCCACGGTCCCAGGCCACCTCAATGGCGTGGCGGATGGCCCGCTCCACCCGGCTGGGGGTGGTGGAGAAGGTTTTTGCTACCTGGGGATAGAGTACCTTTGTAATGGCGTTGATGACGTCCATATCGTTCACCGCAATGATAATGGCTTCCCGCAGATACTGATAGCCCTTGATGTGGGCGGGAACGCCGATTTCATGGATGATGCTGGTGACCATGGTTTCAATGTTTGCCTTGTCTGCCCGGCGGAGGTTAGCGGTCCGAAGGCTCTCCCCACCTCGGATCTCTTCCAGCCGCTCCACCAGAGCCGACATATCACAGGGCTTCAGCATCAGATACTTGACCCCGAGATTTGCGGCAGCAGATGAAATATAGTCAGTCATAAAAGCGGATGTAGCCAGGGTTTTGGGCGGATGGTCCATAGACGAAATGGCCTTCAGCACGCTGATCCCATCCTGCTTGCTGAGCATGAGGTCCAGCACCAGTACATCTGGCTTCCGTGCAGTGATCATGCGGATAGCCTGCTCCCCGTCGCCTGCTGTCCCAACGACTTCAAAACCTTCTGCTCGCTGCAATGCTGCCGTGAGGCCTGTACAGAAGTCCTCGGCACTATCAGCGATAAACACAGTTGTTACGTGTTCCATTGATTCCTCTCCTGTCAACATAAATTTCTCCCCAAGCACGGCATCTCGCCGTAGCGACAAATATAATTTAGCATAATGCGCCCCTTTTTGCAAGAGAAAACACTAACAATCGCTCGACGAAAAGCGATGATTTCGACACGAAAGTGATTAAAATATGAACAATTCGACGATTATCGACAAAACGGGGAGAATTGGGGTTTCCGGTTGACGGGAAGAAGTGGGTAGTGTAAAATATAGAAAATCCAATCAGACGAGGAGGAATTTATATGAACGAAGTTTGGAATCTCGACCCCATTTACCGGGGATTTGACGATCCTGCTTTTGAAAAAGACATGAAGGCTCTGGAGGAAAAGGCAGCACAGATGAATGTCTACGCCCAGGAGCTTCCCCAGCTTTCCGGTCTGGAGGGACTGCGCCGCGGCATCGAGCTCCAGGAGCAGTGCACCAACCTGGTGAATAAGCTGGCGGGCTATGCCTCTCTGCGCCAGTCCGCAGATACCAAGGATCCCAGCGCCGGTTCCCAGATGGGCCGGGTAATGTCCCTTTACAGCGGCCTTGCAGCACCTCTGGCTGCATTCCAGGAGTGGGCTGCCAAGCTCCCGAACCTCATGGAGCTGGTTCAGGGGGACGAGAACCTGAAGGATTACACCTTCCTGTTCCAGAAGCTGCAGGAGTCCAGCCGTTATCTGCTGCCCGGTACTGCCGAGGCTGTGGCTGCTAAGTTCTCCCTCTCCGGCGGCGATGCCTGGAGCGATATGCAGCAGTATCTCACCAGCACCGTGCCTGTGACCTATCGGGGCGGCATTACCAACCTTTCTGCTATCCGCAACCTGGCCTATGACCCGGATCCCCAGGTCCGTAAGGAAGCCTATGAGGCAGAGCTGGCCTGCTATGACCGGATCAAGGACCCGGTTGCCTACGCCCTCAACTCCATCAAGCTGGAAACCATTTCCGACTGTGAGCTTCGCGGCTATGAATCTCCTCTGGAGCGGACCCTCAAGCTGTCCGACATGAGCCGGAAGACCCTGGATGCCATGCTCTCCGCAATGGACGAGTATCTGCCCAAGTTCTGGGAGTACCTGCGGGTAAAGGGTAAGGCTCTGGGTCACGAAAACGGGCTGCCCTGGTATGATCTCTTTGCACCTATGGGCAAGTCCTCCACCAAGTTTACCGCTGAGGATGCCAGAAACTACCTGGTGAACCTCTTTGCTGAGTTTGACCAGGAGCTCTCCCAGATGATCGCCCGGGCTTTCGACAACGCATGGATTGATTTCTACCCCAGAGACGGCAAGGCCGGCGGCGCTTTCTGTGCCGGTGTGGAGTGCCTGGGTGAGAGCCGAATCCTCACCAACTTCGACGGTATGTTCACCGACGTGGTGACCCTGGCCCACGAGCTGGGTCATGCCTTCCACAACCAGTGCATCCGGGATCACCGTGTCCTCAATCAGGACTATTCCATGCCGGTAGCCGAGACCGCTTCCACCTTCAACGAGTGCGTGGTTATGGCCTCTGCCATTAAGAAGGCAGCAGACGACCAGGAGAAGCTGGCCCTCATTGAGTCCCAGCTCCAGGATGCTACCCAGATTATCTGCGATATCTACTCCCGGTATCGCTTTGAGGCCATGGTGTTTGAAAACCGCTCTACTCAGTTTATGAACGCCGACACCCTGTGCCAGTTCATGACCGAGGCGCAGAAGCAGTCCTATGGCACCGGCCTGGATGCAAACTGTATGCATCCCTATATGTGGGTGTGCAAGAGCCACTACTACGGCCCCACCTTCTATAACTTCCCCTACGCCTTCGGCGGCCTCTTCGCCCGGGGCCTCTATGCCCAGTACGAAAAGGAGGGCGCAGCCTTCGTGCCTAAGTACAAGAAGCTGCTGTACACCACCACCGTTGCCACCGCTGAGGATACCGCAAAGGTTGCAGGCATCGACCTCACCGACAAGGAATTCTGGCGCAGTGCCCTGCAGACCATCGCCGATCAGATCGACCTGTTCTGCGAGCTGGTGGAAAAGAAGTAAGAAGGGAAGAACGCAGCATGAATATGGAAACGCAGAAGCTGTGCGCCTTCCTGGACCAGGCTCACAGTGTCTATCATGCCCAGAACTATCTTGTAAAGGAGCTCCGGGATGCAGGCTACACCTGCCTCAAGGAGTCCCAGAAGTGGGATCTGGTTCCCGGCGGCAAATACTATCTGACCCGGGGCGGCACGGCAGTGCTGGCCTTCCGGGTGCCCCAGGAGATCAAGGGCGGCTTCCTGATGAGCGCCAGCCACTCCGACCGGCCCTGCTTTAAGCTCAAGGAAAACGGCGAGCTCACCGGAACCTATACCCGGCTTGCCACGGAGAAGTACGGCGGCATGCTCATTGCCCCCTGGCTGGACCGGCCCCTGTCTGTTGCAGGCCGTGTGCTGGTGGAGACGGAAAACGGCATTGAGACCAAGCTTATCGACATTGACCGGGATCTGATGCTGATTCCCAATGTGGCAATCCACATGAACCGCAAGGCCAACGACGGCTATGCCTACAACCTCACCACCGACACCCTGCCCCTGCTGGGCGGCAAGGATTCTGCCGGAAAGCTTTGGGCTCTGCTGGAAGAGCAGGCCGGCGGCAAGATCCTGGGCCATGATCTCTATCTCTATATCCGCCAGAAGGCCAGCGTCTGGGGCGTGGATGAGGAGTACATCTCCTCTGCGGCCCTCGATGATCTGGAGTGCGCCTGGGGCTGCACCCAGGGCTTCCTGAAAGGTCAGGACTGCGGCAGCATCCCTGTGCTGTGCGTCTTTGACAGCGAGGAGGTTGGCTCCAACTCCACCCAGGGCGCCGCATCCACTCTGCTGAGTGACGCATTGGAGCGCATCTGCCAGGCCCTGCACCTGGATCTGCGGCAGATGCTCAGCCAGTCCTTCATGGCCTCTGCGGACAATGCCCACGGTATTCATCCCAACCATCCCGAGTATGCAGACCCCAACAACGCCCCGGTGCTGGGCGGCGGTGTGGTCCTCAAGTTCAATGCGGCCCAGCACTACACCACGGACGGTGTCTCTGCTGCCATCTTCCGCAAGGTCTGCCAGCAGTCGGATGTGCCGGTGCAGACCTACTATAACCGGGCAGACCTCCCCGGCGGCTCCACGCTGGGCCACATCTCCATCACCCATGTGTCCGTTCCCACGGCAGACATCGGCCTTGCCCAGCTGGCAATGCACTCCTGCTATGAGACGGCTTCTGTGGCGGATGCCGCTTACCTGGAGAAGGCAATGGCAGGCTATTACAGCATCTGTCTGCGCCAAACCGAGGATGGCTACAGCCTGAACTGATTTCCCTGAATTGAAAAATGGTAAATCCCGGCGGGACCCTTTCTGAAATGAGAAGGGGGGAATCCTGCCGGGATTTTTGTACCAACAGGGGAGAAACGGCGGAATTTAGCCTTTTTTCTGCCTTCCTGGTTTCCCAAAGGACGGAAGCAGACTGAACTGCCCGGGATATGGCAAAATACATAATTTTCAACTTATAATCTGTGAAAACTGCACCGTTGCATCCGAATTATAGATATGATATTATATATCCATCCCGGTGGGTTCGGTCTACTCCACAACAATAGCCCGAATCTGCTAATTTTTAAGGAGGATAAATCCGCAGACACTCGCGGTGCGGCAGTGTGGAGACCTGTCGTAATGCCTTTGCTGTTTTACCCGGCACTGGCGAGAATACAGGCGAGGATTCCCTGTATTTAGAGTGAAGAAAGTATGGCAAGCTTAACCCTGAAGAACATCAAGAAAGTCTACCCCTTCAACGGCGACGACGCAAAGAAGAAAAAGAAGAAGAAGGGCGAACCCGAGAAGAAGACCAATCTGCAGATCACCGATGAGGGTGTTGTTGCTGTCCAGGAGTTCAACCTGGAGATCAAGGACAAGGAATTCATCGTTCTGGTTGGACCTTCCGGCTGTGGTAAGTCCACCACTCTGCGTATGATCGCTGGCCTGGAAGAGATTTCCGGCGGCGAGCTGTACATCGGCGACCGTCTGGTCAACGACGTGGCTCCTAAGGACCGTGACATCGCGATGGTTTTCCAGAACTATGCTCTGTACCCCCATATGACTGTTTACGAAAACATGGCCTTTGCCCTGAAGCTGCGTCACGCCCCCAAGGACGAGATCGACAAGAAGGTCAAGGAAGCTGCTGAGATCCTGGACATCACCCAGTACC
>JAHHRT010000045.1 GCA_020025615.1 Oscillospiraceae bacterium
GCTGTCGCCGTGGCGGATCTCATAGGTGTAATAGGTTCCGTGCAGGGAGCCTTGGGCCTGATATTCCCAGACGCCCTGGGCTTTTTTCTCCATGGGAATGGATTGGAACACCGGGCTTTCGTCACCGTCGGCATAGAGATGCAGGGTAACCGCCTGGGCCAGAGGGGACCAGAGCTTAAAAACGGTTTGAGCGGGGGTGCAGTGAACACCCAGGTCGTCGCCGGAGTAGGTGCAGGTATGGAGGAACGCAGGGGAACGGTATTGTTCTTTGAAGTGCAGGATCTTGTCATAGTCAAAGGGCATGGCTTCCACTTCTTTCTTTTAAGGTCATAGATGTTTCGTAATGTTTTGATACACACCAGTATATCCCAGAAAGGAGGGGCTGTCAATTGAATTTTGCGGAAAACAGGGAGCCGCTGCAAAATGCGGCGGTTCCCTATACATCTATGCGAATTTATAAAAAATATCCGAAGAAATCAGGTGGAATCCCTTCTTTCTTCGGATAAATACTTTGGCATTTTTTGGAAAGCCCAGACCATGGGGCAGACCTCTTGGCAGGTTACGGCTGGACCGGGGCGCAGCTGTTGCGGCAGACCAGTTTCGGATGCAGCAGCAGGCTTGCCAGGGAGATTCCCTTGAATTGGTTAAAAAGTGCATAATATGCGCTTTTGCCGATTTGGGAGCGGTCCTGGCGGATGGTGGAAAGGGGAGGGGCGGTGTACTGGCACAGGGGAATGTCGTCAAATCCCAGGATGCTGATATCGTTGGGAACGGACTTGCCCAGCTCGGCGCAGTAGGTCAGGGCACTGCTGGCGAGAATGTCGTGGCTGCATACAATGGCGGTGCAGCCCTTTTCCAGAAGCCGGGGCAGACGGTGGTACACACAGGCCATGACCTTGGGGTCCGTTCCAATCAAATCTGGGTCGGATTTGATATCAAATTCCCGCAAAGCCTGGTGAAAAGCATCATATCGCACCCGATAAACGTAGGAGCCCATGTCGCCGCCCAGGTAGCCGATGCGGGTGTGCCCCAGGGATTTGAGATAGGAAACTGCGATTCTCATGCCGGCGGCATTGTCCACGCCCACCTGGGTGACCCGGGGATTATTGGTGGCCTGGTTATCCAGGAGCACCGTGGGGCTGGTGCAGGTGTGACATTCTGCAAGCCAGGGGTCACTGAGGGTCAGGCCCAGGAAAAAGGCACCGCTGTAGTTGTGTTGGAGCATATAGGCATCGTATCCCATGGTGTTCTGGGTTTCCTTATCCAGGGGAACAATGTCCACCTCATAGCCGTCAGGTTCCGCAGCTTTTCGGAAACCCATGAGGATGTCGTATCCAAAATCGGCGGGGTTTGTGTAGTCCATGTTGCAGATAAAAATTGCCAGTTTTGGCGAGTTTTTACCTCTGGAATTCCGGGTATAACCCATTTCTACTGCTTTTTCAACGACAGCGTGCCGCATTGCGGGGCTGACATCCTCTGCCATGTTGAGAGCCTTCGATACGGTACCTTTCGAAACTCCCAGGGCGTGTGCAATGTCCTCCAGTGTGGGCACTTGCGCCACTTCCTTCCTTTGTACATTTGCAGGAATCTGCATAATTGTCCAGTCTTGCGCAGAAACACTCTGCACCTTATCTGTATTTGTGTTGTATTATATCATAATATAGGGTAAAAAGCAACAATTCTGTGTATGAAGTCGTAAAAAAGCCTGGATTTGATACAACCAGCAAAATACTCGTCGAAATACACAATATCGAGATCAGAAACTAGTTACTGTGCTGAAATTCATGGATGGCACCATAAATATATTGAAAAATATTTTATGAGGTAGTAGAATGAACGTAGTTACGAAACCAAGCGAAATTACTTTCCAGATGCTGAGGGAAATTATGAGATTCTGCTACACCAATGATCAGGGCGAACACCTGCTTGAAAAGCATACCTTCCTTTCCACCAACGGAAGGGGCGGCTACTGCTCCGTCTCCGGCTCCGGGTCCGTTACCCGGTGCGACCAGGGAATTCTGGTGTCTGCGGTGCGGGCCCCCGATTTGCGGGTGGTCCTGGCCCACAGACTGCGGGAGACACTGACCGTGCAGGGGAATACCCATTTTCTTTCCGCTCAGCGGTTTGCAGGGGAGACCCCCGATGAAATCGGGGCCTATCACACCTTTGAATTTGATCGGATTGCCACCTGGCGGGGCGAGGCGGACGGGGTATCGGTGACCCGGCAGTGCGCCATGGAATACGGGGAAAACAGTACCGCCGTGTGCTATGAGGTGGAGAACCTTACAGAGGCTCCCGCCGTCCTCACCGTTCAGCCCATGCTGAAATTCGGCATCAAAGAGGAAGCCCGGCAGCAGCGGTGTGACTTTACTTACGACAATGGCAGGGTGGAGGCCAACGGCCTTACCATGTATGTTCATACCAACGGAAGTCTGGAAAAAACCGAACCCCGGTGGGAGACCCTTTCCTATCCCGAGGACGCCAAGGACGGCAGAGCCGATTCCGGCCTGGCCTGGGGATGCTTCCGGATTACCCTGACGGTCCCGGCCCGGGAAACCGCTTCCCTTTGGATTGTATTTTCCCAGGAGGCGCGCTATACCCCGGCAGAAGACATTCTGGAGGGTCAGCGCAGAAGACTTTCTCAGCTGGCTGAGCACTGTGGACTTCGGGACCCCCTGGCCCGTCAGCTGGCAATGGCGGCGGATGCCTATATTGCCCACCGGGATTCCACCGGGGGCAAGACCATTCTGGCAGGTTACCCCCTGTTCAGCGATTGGGGCAGAGATACTATGATTGCCCTGCGGGGCTGCTGCCTGGCAGCGGGCCGCTATGAGGATGCCAAAAGTATTCTCAGAACCTTCCTGGCCTATGAAAAGGATGGGCTGATGCCCAATCTTTTCCCCGAGGGCGGGGAAGCCCCCCTGTATAATACGGTGGATGCAGCGCTGCTGTTCATCGACGGCATCTGGCAGTATTACAGCCGCACCCAGGATTTGGCCTTTGTGAAAGAGGCATTTCCGGTCATGGCGCACATCATCGCTTCTTATGAGGCGGGCACCAAGCACGGCATCGGCATGGATTCCGACGGCCTGATTTTTGCGGGAGAGGGCCTGGACCAGGTCACTTGGATGGATGTTCGGGTCAATGACATTCTGCCCACCCCCCGGCACGGAAAGCCGGTGGAGGTCAACGCCTATTGGTATAACGCCCTGTGCATCATGGCGGCGCTGTCCGAAAAGCTGGGCACCCCCAATCCCCACTATGCGGCTCTGGCGGCAAAGGTGAAGGAATCCTTCGTAAAGGCCTTCTACCTGCCGGAGCGTGGGTACTTAAAAGATGTGATTTCCGGCACCAAAGCCGATGAGCAGATTCGCTGCAATCAGATTTGGGCGGTGTCCATGGCCTTTTCCATGCTCAGCCCGGAGCAGGCCCGGTCCGTGGTGGATACGGTGCAGAAGCACCTCTATACCCCCTGCGGTCTGCGCAGTCTCAGCCCGGAGGACCCGGAGTACCATCCCCATTACGGCGGCCCCCAGTTACAGCGGGACCTGGCCTATCACCAGGGAACCACCTGGGTGTTTCCGGCAGGCGGCTATTATCTGGCCTACCTCAAGACCCACGGCAGCAGCAAAGAAGCTGCCCAGGAGGTCCGCCGCCAGCTGGCCTACCTTCCGGAAATGCTGAAAGAGGGCTGTGCCGGACAGCTGCCTGAAATCTACGACGGCGATCACCCGTCGGAAGGGAAGGGCTGCTTCGCCCAGGCCTGGAGCGTGGGCGAAATCCTAATGGTATTGGAAGCACTGGAAACCATCCAGGGCCAATGAGGAGAAAGCATATGAGAAAAGCATTGGATAAAACCCAGCGGGGTTGGTGGAAACAGGCTGTTTTCTATCAAATCTACCCCAAGAGCTTTCAGGATACAGACGGGGACGGCTTGGGCGACCTTGCGGGAATCCTTCAGCACCTGGACTACCTGGAAACCCTGGGCATCGACGGCATCTGGCTTTCCCCGGTGTTTGCCTCTCCCCAGGCCGACAACGGCTATGATATTTCCGACTACTGCGCCATTGACCCCCTGTTCGGCTCCATGGAGGACATGGAAACCCTGATTCGGGAGGCAAAGAAGCGGGGCATCTCCATCATCATGGATTTGGTCCTGAACCACAGCTCCGACGAGCACTTCTGGTTCCGAGAGGCCCTCAAGAGCCGGGACAACCCCTACCATGATTATTACGTGTGGCGGGACGGCGACGGCATCACCCCGCCCAATGATATGCGCGCCACCTTCGGCGGCTCCGCCTGGACCTTTGTGCCCCATTTGGGCCAGTACTACTTCCACCAGTTCGCGGTGAAGCAGCCGGACCTCAACTGGGAAAATGAATCCCTGCGCCGGGAGCTGTACCGGGCCATCCGCTTCTGGGTGGACAAGGGGGTAGAGGGCTTCCGCCTGGATGTCATTGACCAGATTGCCAAAGAGCCGGACCGGAAGATCACCGCCAACGGCCCCCGGCTTCATGAATATCTCCGGGAGCTTTCCCGAGAAGCCTTCCGGGAAGAGGGACTGGTCACGGTGGGTGAGACCTGGAGCGCCAATGTGCCCAGAGCACAGGTGTTCAGCGCCCCGGACGGCAGCGAGATGAGCATGGTGTTCCAGTTCGAGCACATTTGCCTGGACCAGAAGCCCGGCGGCGAAAAGTGGGATGTGATGCCCCTGGAGCTGCCCAAGCTCAAGGAATGTTTCTGCCGCTGGCAGCAGGGCCTGCACGAAACCGGCTGGAACAGCCTGTTCTTCGATAACCACGACCTGCCCCGCATCGTGTCCCGGTGGGGCGACGACGGGGAATACCGGGAGCTTTCCGCCAAAATGCTGGCGACCATGCTCCACGGGATGCAGGGCACCCCCTATATCTACCAGGGTGAGGAATTGGGCATGACCAATATCCGCCTGCCCATTGAGCAGTACGATGATTTGGAGATTAAAAATCTCTATCGGGAGCGGGTAGAGCAGGGCTATGACCCCCAGGACGTGATGGAGTCCATCTGGAAACGAGGCCGGGACAATGCCCGGACCCCCATGCAGTGGAGCGGCGACAAGAACGCAGGCTTTACCCAGGGTACGCCCTGGCTCCCGGTGAATCCCAATTACGAAACCATCAACGCCCAGGCGGCCTTAAAGGACCCCGATTCGGTGTTTTATTACTATCAAAAGCTGATTTCCCTGCGAAAGACCTACCCGGTGTTCCGGGACGGCGACTTCCGGCTGCTGTGCCCGGAGGATTCCCGGGTGTTCGCCTATACCAGGGAAAGCGGCTGCCGGCATATGCTGGTGGCCTGCAACTTTACCAAAGAAAGCGCGGCGTTCTCCGTGCCGGAGGCCTGCCGGGATGGAAGGGTCCTGATTTCCAACTATCCCCAGGGAGACATGGAGCAGCTGCGGCCCTATGAGGCAAAAATCTTGTATTGGGAAACATAAAAAAGGAGTGTTACTTGGTGGAAAGATATGCTGGCGTATTGCTTTCCGTGACCAGTCTCCCTTCGGAGTATGGCATCGGATGCTTTTCAAAGAGTGCCTATGAGTTTGTAGACTGGCTGGAAAAGACCGGTCAGAGATATTGGCAGATCCTGCCCCTGGGGCCGGTGAGCCACGGCGGAGCCTATGATTCCCCCTATCAGGCATACTCCGCCTTTGCGGGCAATCCCTACTTCATCAGCCTGGAAGACCTGATTGCAGAGGGTGTCCTCACAGAGGAGGAGTGCCGGAGCGTGGATTTCGGCACAGACCCCCGGAAGGTGGATTACGAGAAGCTGTATCAGAATCGGCTTCCCCTGCTTTACAAGGCCTATACCCGGAGCAATATCAACGAAAATATGGACTTCCGCCACTTCGCCCGGGAAAACAGCTGGTGGCTGGATGACTATGCGCTGTTTATGGCGGTGAAGGATTTCTTCGGCGGTGAACCCTGGTATGAGTGGCCCGATGACATTCGGATGCACTGGCCCAATTCTCTCAAATACTATCAGGAAAAGCTCTACTTCCAGGTGGAGTTCCAGAAGTATTTGCAGTATACTTTCAGCGTTCAGTGGAAGAAGCTCAAGAAATATGCCAATGACAAGCATATTGAGATTGTGGGCGATATGCCCATCTACGTCTCTATGGACGGCGCAGATGTGTGGGCCCACCCGGAGCTGTTCCAGCTGGACAAAAACAACCGTCAGACCCGGGTTGCAGGCTGTCCCCCCGATGACTTCACCCCCGACGGTCAGGTCTGGGGCAATCCCCTCTATCGCTGGGAGTATCACAAGCAGACCGGCTTCCAGTGGTGGGTCACCCGCCTGTGGCACAGCTTCCAGCTGTATGATGTGGTGCGGATTGACCACTTCCGGGGCTTTGACGAGTACTATTCCATCCCGGCCGGAGAGCCTACCGCAAAGAACGGCCGTTGGGAAAAGGGCCCCGGCATGGCACTGTTTGATTCTCTTCGGGTCAACCTGGGAGAGCGCAAGATCATCGCAGAGGACCTGGGCTTTATGACTGACACCGTCCGGGAGCTGGTGAAGGACAGCGGCTTCCCCAATATGAAGGTGCTGGAATTTGCCTTCGATTTGAATGACGAGGGGGCATCCAATGAGTACCTGCCCCATAATTATCAGCCTAACTGCGTTGTCTATACGGGCACCCACGATAATTCCACCATTTCCGGCTGGTTCCGGGGACTGACCAAGGAGCAGAAGGCCCAGGTTCGGGATTATCTGGCAGACCAGAGGACACCGCTGAAGGATATTCACAAGAGTCTCGTGAGCCTGGTCCTGGGCAGCTGTGCAGATACCTGCATCATTCCCATCCAGGACTATCTGGGCCTCGACGATACCGCCCGGATGAACACCCCCGGAACCGTCGGCATCAATTGGAGCTGGCGGCTGGCCCCGGGGCAGCTCACCGAAGCCCTGGGAGAAGAAGTCCTGGGGATGGTCAAGCGGTACGGCCGCGCCAACTGGGACGCGCTTCCCAAGAAGGAAGAAGCGGAAGAAGAGGAAACCGAGCCCCAGGAGGAATGAGGGAAAAAGCAGCTTCCGTTTTCCCGCCAAACCAGAAGGGAAGCTCTGAATCAGACATTCGCAGCGGATCCGCTGTTGAGTGTACATAAAAAATTAGGAGGAAAATCAAATGAAAAAACTGATTGCAATGATGCTGGCAGTTATGATGACCGTTGGTCTGTTCGCAGGCTGCGGCGCAGAGAAGCCCGCAGAGCCCACTCAGGCTCCCGCCAATGCTGCTCCCGAGACTGCTGCTCCCGAAGCTGCTGCTCCCGCAGAGGCTGAGAACATCACCCTGACCGTCTGGGGTCCCCAGGAGGATCAGGTGGACGACAACAGCTGGCTGCCTCAGATGTGCCAGAAGTTCGCTGCCGAGCATCCCGAGTGGAACATCACCTTCAAGTACAGCGTGTGCCCCGAGGGCGACGCTTCCAAGAACGTCACCGCTGACGCTTCCGCAGCTGCCGATGTCTACCTGTTCGCAAACGATCAGCTGGGCACCCTGGTGCAGGCTAAGGCCATTGCACAGCTGGGCGGCAAGTACCTGGACGAAGTGAAGGCTGAGAACGACGCTACCATGATGGCTTCCGTCACTGCTGCTGACGGCGGTGTCTACGGCGTTCCCTTCACCTCCAACACCTGGTTCATGTTCTATAACAAGGCCATCTTCACCGATGAGGATGTGAAGTCCCTGGATACCATGCTGGAAAAGGGCAAGGTCGCTTTCCCCATGACCAACTCCTGGTATAACGCAGCCTTCTACTTGGCAAACGGCGGCACCATGTTTGGTGACAACGGCAGCGACGGCGCAGCCGGCATCCAGTTCGGCGGCGAGACCGGCGCAGCTGTTACCAAGTACCTGGTGAACCTGGCTGCGAACCCCAACTTTGTCAACGATGTCAGCGGCGCCGGCCTGGACGGTCTGCGTAACGGCACCGTGGGCGCAATCTTCTCCGGCAGCTGGGACGCTGCTGCTGTCCAGGAAGCTCTGGGCGAGAACTTCGGTGCTGCCCAGCTGCCCACCGTCACCATCGACGGCGAGGCAAAGCAGCTGAAGGCATTTGCCGGTTCCAAGGCTGTGGGCGTCAACCCCAACTGCAAGAACCCCCAGGCCGCTGTGGCTCTGGCTGTCTACCTCGGCTCTGCTGAGGCTCAGAAGGCCCACTACGAGATGCGCGGTGTGATTCCCTGCGCAGTCTCCCTGCTCGAGGACGAGGTCATCAAGAACGACGCTGTGGCAGTTGCTCAGGCTAACACCGTAGCCAACACCGCAATCCTCCAGCCCTCCATCCCCGAGATGACCGCTTACTGGGAGCCTGCTCAGCACATGGGCGAGGCCATTGTGAACGGCGAAGTCACCGCAGACAATGCTGCTGAGAAGACCGACCTGTTCGTGGAGTCCCTCAACAACGCCGGCCTGTAAGAAATTCGGCCCGATCGTCACAGACGATTGTAAGAATCGGTAGGAATGACCAAGGTAGTGGTCAGAGCAATCTGACCACTACCGATTTATAGAAATTCGGAGATGATATCATGTTAAAGATTACCCGGAATGATACCATACCCAATGCGCTGAAACACGGCGGCCCGCTGATTTGGGCCTCCTGCCTTTTCATGGGCCTGGGAAACCTGGTGAGCGGACAGTTCATCAAGGGCCTGTTGTTTCTTGCCATTGAAATCGGTGTTATTGTCTTTATGGCCATTCCGCAAGGTGGCCTTTATTGGCTCTCTATGCTTCCCAGCCTGGGCTGGAGAGAACAGCAGCAGGTATGGAATGAAGAAAAGTTTGTCTATGAATACGTAGCCGGTGACCAGTCTCAGCTGATTCTGCTGTACGGTGTGGCTACGGTTTTTGTCCTTGTCTTTTTTGTCCTGATTTGGCGGGCTTCTGTCCGCAGCGGCTATAAGGCCATGATGTTAAAGCGGACGGGCAGAAAGGTCCCCACCTTCGTGGACGATGTCCGCAGCCTCTTTGACGAAAACATCCATAAGCTTCTGATGACGCCCCCTATGGCGGGCCTTCTGGTGTTTACCATTCTGCCCCTGATCTACATGGTGTGCATGGCATTCACCAATTACTCCAAGGAAGGAGACCACCTGATTCTCTTTGACTGGGTGGGCCTTCGCAACTTTGTAACGATTTTTGACTCCTCTTCCGCAATCGGAAAGCAGTTCGGCGATGTTCTGGTGTGGACCCTGGTGTGGGCCTTCTTTGCCACCTTCCTGAACTTCTTCCTGGGAACCTTCATGGCGATTATCATCAATCGTCCCTCTGTCAAGCTCAAGGGCCTTTGGAGAGGCTGCCTCTCTATGACCATTGCAGTTCCTCAGTTCGTGTCCCTGCTGCTGATTCGTTCTATGCTTCAGCCCGAGGGCATTATCAATCGAATGTTGATAGACGCAGGCTGGGTTTCCTCAGCACTGCCGTTTATGATCAATACAACCTGGGCCAGAGTCACGGTCATCGTGGTGAACCTCTGGGTGGGTATTCCCTATACCATTATGCAGGTGACAGGCGTGCTCCAGAACATTCCCGCTGACCTCTATGAGGCTGCCCGTCTGGACGGCGCTGGTCCTGTGAAGCAGTTTACCAGCATTACCTTCCCCTACATGATGTTCGTTCTGACTCCCTATCTGATTACCCAGTTTACCGGAAACGTCAATAACTTCAATATCATCTACCTGCTCACAGGCGGCGGCCCTGTGAATATCGGAAATTCCGCCGGTAATACCGATTTGCTGGTTACCTGGCTGTACAAGCTGTCCGTGGATCAGCAGAAATACAACATGGCGGCTGTGATCGGTATCTTTACCTTCGTTGTGCTGGCGATTGTATCCCTGGTCACCTACCGCAGCACAGGTTCGTATAAGAATGAGGAGGGATTCTCGTAATGAAGAAAAACAGTTCTATGCGGGGCAGAAAACGTCTGGCGGACATCATTACCTATGTGTTTTTGATTGTGGTCTGCGTGATCTGGCTGGTTCCCTTCTTCTGGCTGCTGATGCAGTCCTTCCGAGACGGAAAGGGTCAGTTTATCAGCACCTTCCTGCCCAAGACCTATACCTTCAATAATTACAAGGCCCTGTTTACCGATTCCGCAGTGATTAACTTCCCTCGGATGTTCGTGAACACCCTGGTGATTGCGATTTTCTCCTGCGCCATCAGCACCTTCCTGGTGCTCAGCGTGTCCTACTGCACCAGCCGCTTGAAGTGGAAGATGCGCAAGCCCTATATGAACATGACCATGGTGATCGGCCTGTTCCCCGGCTTTATGTCCATGGTGGCTGTGTACTTCATCCTGAAGGCCCTGGGCCTGACGGAAGGTGCCATGATCCCGGTGTCTCTGGTTCTGGTGTATTCCGCCGGAGCCGGTGCGGGCTTCTATGTGATGAAGGGCTATATGGATACCATTCCCAGAGCTCTGGACGAAGCGGCAGCCCTGGACGGCTGCACCCGCTGGCAGGTGTTTACCAAGATCACGCTGCCTCTGTGCAAGCCCATGATTGTCTATCAGATTATCACCTCTTTCATGGCCCCCTGGGTGGATTTCGTGTTTGCAAAGGTCATCATTCGGACGAATTCCCGGTATTTCACTGTGGCCCTGGGCCTGTGGAATATGCTGGAAAAGGAATATGTGGATACCTGGTTTGTCCGGTTCTGCGCCGGTGCCGTTCTGGTTGCTATTCCCATTTCCATCCTGTTTATGATTACTCAGAAATATTATCGTGAAGCAATGAGCGGTTCGGTGAAAGGATAACAGTTTATGTGGACTAGATTACTTAGCCTGCTCCTGGTGATCTTCCTTTTGGTCGGCTGCGGAAATAAGCAATCTGGTAATGCAGCTGCCTCTGATTCGTCGGAGGCAGCTGATTCCATTTCCGCCGCAGCCACAGGGGAGAAAGCCCCGGAGCGGACAGAAAAGCAGTTGGAAGCCATTCATGCCCTGGGCCAGTCCCCGGAGGACAACTACCGCACCTGGTATGAGATCTTTGTCTATTCCTATTGCGATTCCAACGGCGACGGCATTGGAGACCTGCCCGGTGTTACCTCCAAGCTTGACTATTTGCAGGACCTGGGAATCGGCGGCATCTGGCTGATGCCCATTCATCCCAGCCCCAGCTATCACAAGTATGATGTGCTGGACTACTATGCCATTGACCCGGCCTACGGCACCATGGAGGACATGGAAGCCCTGCTTTCCCAGTGCGC
>JAHHRT010000046.1 GCA_020025615.1 Oscillospiraceae bacterium
TTTCGAGTCAGCCCCGTTATGACCACTTCGATACCACTCCATGACTTCATGATTATATCAATTTTCCCCTGGAAAATCAAGAGACTTCCTGGTTTTCCAGGGTACCGCCGTAGAGTTTCATGGCATCCAGCATCCGAATAAGACTGTCCGAAAGCAGGTCGGCCGTGTCCAGAGCCTGCTGCAAGGTATTGCCGTTGCTGCCCACCTCAATGAGGATGGAACCGGGGGTTGCATGCTGGTTAAACCGCTCCGTCCGCAGATCCAGCTTGCGGCACAGGCCCGGATACATCCCATCCAGCACCGATTGGAGCTTCAGGGCATTGGCCAGGTTCTCCTGCCAATTGGGGTGATCCAGACCGCCCTGGCAGGTGCCGACCACCAGCATCAGCTGGGCCACCTGGCTGGCTCCCTGCTGGGAGCACAGTGCCACGGCATTGCCGTTTTTGTCCTCCGCTGCGTCCCGGTGCAGATCAATGACCATCTGAATATCCGGATGGGCCTCCAGCTGGTTCTCTATGGTCTCCAGACAGTTCCAATAGGACGGATTATACTCCGGGTAGTCATGCAGTGTTGTGTCATGATACACCGTAAATCCGGCCTCCTGGAGCTTCTGCGTCACCCTGTCCCCCACTGCCACCACCGATCTCGTTTCGTCCAACGTTCGATAGGGGGCTGTCGGCTCATACTCCCAGCCCGGTTCCGGCTCATAAGCCTCGGTGGTGTGGGTATGGACGATCAAAATGGCCGGTCCTTCTCCCGACACATCCATGGCTGTGGGACGATGGAGCAGTGCTTCCGCATCATAGCTATATGTACAGCCGCCGACGATTTTCAGTTCTTCCGCCGACGCCAGGCACACCGGCAGCAGCGGAGGCTCCGGCTGCGGCTCCGATTCCAGTTCCGGTGTCTCCTGCTCCGGTTTGGGCAAAGGCGCCGTCTGCAAGGTTTTTGGCCTTGGCACCGGGTCCATCATATAGACCACGACCGGCTCTGCCTGCGGCTCCGGTTCCTCCACATCCGCTGCCTGACCTGTCTCCAACAGCAGCATGGTTTTCGTAAACTTCTGGTTCTGTGCCAGGCTGACTGCCGCACTGGTCAGCTTTTCATCTACTCCAAACAACATACAGATTCGGAATGCCATCGATACCAGCAGCATCACCGCATAAAACCCTTTGTTCTTTCCTTGGTACATTGCGCCATCCCTCCTCTATTACTATATGCAGGAGGGAATCAAAAAAGACCCCCGAAGGGGTCTTTTAGACTGTCGAAAAACTTGTTTTTCGGCATGGGGTTTCTTTCTGGAATAAGCAGTGCTTATTCCAGAAATTTGCATTTTGCCACATGCATCATTTTCACGCCCATAGCATGAAAATGCCACACTCGCAAAATAGCCGTATATTTTTCCAGGTACACGCCCCGGAAAAATATGATTTCATTCTATTTTGTGTCTGCGGACACAAAACCCCTGCGGGGCGCTTTTTCCTTTCGACTGGCACTGTGCTTTCAATCAAAGACATTTGGGGCAAACCGGGACCCCCGAAGGGGTCTTTTACTTTGATTGCAGTTGATAGTTGCCGGCGCATTCCGGGTCGAGGGTCAGCTGCACATCCTTGTCGTTATAGCAGAGAACATTGCCGTCTGCCCAGATGGAGAAGATTCCGTCTTTGGTCTGCGCCTGCAGGGCTGCTTCGTCGAAGCTGTCCGCCACGAAGATGGGCGCTGTCCGCAGGACGATGTCTGCACAGCCCAGGTTCTTGGAATAAGACAGCAGGTTATCCGTAGCGCTCTTGCTCATGCCGTCGGCCGGGTCCAAAAATACCGTGGCGATTTTATCCCCAAAGGAGTAATAATGCCAGCGATCCAGCTCGGTCATGGCGAAATTCCGCAGAGAGACGATGCTCATGGGGCCTGTATAGGTCATGGCTGCAGGCAGATTCAGCTCGTTTTCCAGGCGGTCGAAGATATTCTGTTCATAGGAAAGGCCGCTGCCATCCAGGTTGCGGGTAAAGCCGTCGAAGCTTGCCAGATAGCCTCTGACCAGTCCCTGTTCGGTCATCCGGTCGGCCACCCAATCGACGATGAAGGCATTTTTCAGCCAGCCAAAGTCCAGGAAGCCTTCCAGCTCATAGGTTTCGGCAAAATCCAGATAGTCCTGGGACACATGGAGCAGGACGTTCCCCTCTCCCAGGATTTCCAGGTCGATCTGTGCCGGGTCATTGGCAAAGGCTGCCATCTGACGGACATAGGCGGCCGTCTCCTCGTTCTGAGCCGGGTCATACTGCGCCGCTACCGCAGGGCTGTCTGCCATGAACATCCGGTTATACTCCACATAGACGGGCGCCAGATACACATAGCGGCTGTCATAGGCTGCTGCCTTTTCCAGGGCCGCATAGAGCATGGGGTCCACAGAGACTTTCTCATTGGGATGGTCATTGAGATAGGCAATATTATGGCAGCTGTCGGTACGCTCGTCGGTGCTGAACACCAGGTAGGACTGCTCCATCAGGTCGGAATAGAGGTCGGAGACCATCTTCCGCTCCACGGAAGCAGAGGCACCGGCGGCACCGAAGTTATATTGGAGGACGAACTCCTCCGCCACATTTTTCTCGCCGCCGGCATAGGACACAGTCTGCCAGCCGGGGTCCGTATTGAGCAGATGGAACAGGCCGTAGCCCAGGCCGAACAGGGCCAGGACCACACTGACGGCCAGCAGCACAACTCTCAGAGAAAAGTGTTTTCCCGACACCTCCGCCTTGAGAACAGGCGGAGGGCCGGGACGAAATTCACGTTTTTTCTTCATAGAATTCCAATCTTAAAGCAGGGAAGAGCCAAGCAGCAGCAGGAACAGCAGGACGATGACGCCCAGGACGCCCAAGCCGATGAGGGCACCCTTTTTACATGCTTTCCAGTTGCGGAAATGCTTGAACTTCCGGAACACCAGACCGACAATCAGACCGATGGGCGGCAGGAAGAAGGAGCCGATGGTATACCAGATGCTGCCGGTATCATGCAGCGGATTCTGCAGGACCAGGTCCTCTTCCTTGATGATCTCCACAGCGTCCACCTTTTCTCTGGTGGCGGGGTCGTTGGGGTCCAGGATGGTGATGGACTTGAGCTTCTGACCGTTGGCACGCATGGTGCGGTACTCTTCGATTTCCTTCTTGTTGCCAAAGACCAGATGGTTGTTGCCGATGTCCACCAGCTCCGGCTTATCCTCGGAATAGTCGTGCATGGAGGGATCATAGGTGAACAGCACCTTGTTCTTTTCCAGTGCAGGGTCGGGAATGGGAATGGCGGAAATCAGAGAACGGGTGTAGGGGTGCATGGGATAGTTGAACAGCTCTTCAGCGTCAGCAATTTCCACGATGTCGCCCTTATAGATAACGCCGATACGGTCGGAGATAAACCGAACGATGGACAGGTCATGGGCAATGAACAGATAGGTAACGTCCTTTTCACGCTGGAACTTTTTCAGCAGGTTCAGGACCTGTGCACGAATGGACACGTCCAGAGCGGAGATGGGCTCGTCGGCGATAACCAGTTCCGGGTCCATGACCATGGCACGGGCCAGGCCGATTCTCTGACGCTGACCGCCGGAGAACTCATGGGGGTAACGGGTCAGGTGCTCAGGCAGCAGGCCGACTTCCTCGATGATCTTTTCGACCTTGGCAACTCTCTCCTTCTCATCCTTGAACAGGTGGAAGTTGTAGAGACCTTCGGAAATGATGTAATCAACGGTAGCACGCTCGTTCAGAGAGGCTGCGGGGTCCTGGAACACCATCTGGATGTTTCGGATCACCTCGCGGTCCAGGCTCTTGGAGGTCTTACCGGAGATGCGGACGCCCTTATACTGGATTTCGCCCTTGGCGCAGGGATTGACACGGATAACGGCACGGCCGATGGTGGTCTTGCCGGAGCCGGATTCGCCGACAAGGGAGAAGGTCTCGCCCTTGTAGATGTCGAAACTGGCGTTCTTGACGGCACGGACAGCGTCATCGCCCTTGCCGAACGTAATGTCCACATTTTTCAGAGACAGCAGGATTTCTTTTCCGCTTTTTTCATCAATGGGGCCGTGTTCCGGCAAATGATGGAACTTCTTTTCATCTGACATAACTTAGGCCTCCTTAGATGTTGAACGCTTCCACAAGTTTCTCGTGGATATTGTGGATGATTTCGGGTTTCTCGACCTTGGGAGCTCTGGGGTCCAGGAGCCAGGTCTTGGCAAAGTGGGTATCCGTAACCTGGAACATGGGGGGCTCTTTCAGGGTATCGATCTTCAGACAGTAGGGGTTACGGGGTGCAAACGCATCGCCGACAATCTTGTTGTAAAGAGAAGGAGGCGTACCGGTGATGGAATACAGCTCCGTGTTTCTCTGTGCCAGCTGGGGCAAGCTGGAAAGCAGTGCCCAGGTGTAGGGATGGCGGGGATCGTAGAACACTTCCTCGCAGGTACCCAGCTCCACCATCTGGCCGCCGTACAGGACAGCCACGCGGTCTGCCACGTTAGCGACAACGCCCAGGTCATGGGTGATGAAGATGATGGTGTATTTGAATTCCTTCTGCAGGTCCTTGATGAGCTTCAGGATCTGGGCCTGAATGGTCACGTCCAGAGCGGTGGTAGGCTCGTCACAAATCAGGATCTTGGGCTGGCAGGACAGGGCGATTGCAATGACAATTCTCTGGCGCATACCGCCGGAATACTGGAAGGGATAATCGTCGAAACGGGCTTCGGCATTGGGGATACCGACCTTCTTCATCAGCTCCAGGGCTCTTGCTCTGGCTTCCAGCTCAGAGCAGTTCTGATGCTGCAGGATGACGGAGGTGATCTGCTTGCCGATGGTGATGATGGGGTTCAGGGAGGTCATGGGGTCCTGGAAGACGGTGGCAATCTTGCCGCCGCGGATCTTGGTCCAGTCCTTGGGGAAGTTGACCTTTGCCAGGTTCAGGATGCACTGGCCGTGGAGGGTGCCTTCCTCTTCGTCCTGGTAGACCACACGGAAGGTCACATCGTCAAAAATGGCGTTGCGGATTTCATCGTTGTTCAGGTCCTTGCCGTGCTTCATGGCGCTCTTGAAGCCCTTGAGCAGCTTGCCCATGCAGCTGACCTTGCGGCGCAGGTCGAAACGGCCGACAGAAAGGATGATTTCCTTTGCCAGGATCTCGTTGCGCTGACGGGTCTCCTCCGTGATCTCGGCCTGGATCTCCTTCTCGTACTGTGCCTTCAGCTCCTGCATCTTATGGTTGTAGTTCTTCTGGAAGGTCTCGTCAGCCTCCACTGCCTTCTTGTGGGCAGCGATGGTGTCCTCCCGCTTCTTCTGCAGGGCCTTGATCTCCTGATCCATGGCCTTGATGTCCTCGCCCATCTTCTTATAGCGGGCCTTTTCGTTCTTGGTGTCCACGGTCTGGCGGACGTTGAACAGCTCGGTGCGCTTATAGACCAGATCATCGATGTGCTCGGTGAGGGCCTTCTCTTCTTCGGGGCTGAGGCTCAGCTTGGCGGCCTTTTCGGCCTCCAAAGCGTCAATTTCCAACTGGGTCTTGGCGCCAAACTCCAGCTTGGAGTAGGCGTTCAGGTCACGCTCGCAGCGGGCCAGCAGCTTCCGGTCCACCGCGGTCATACGGACCTTGGTATCAGCCAGCTCTTCATCATTGAAGAGGATGGAACCTTCGCTGATAAAGCCGTTGCTGTCGAGCATACCGGCAAAGGTCTTGGTGAACACGGACTTACCGGAACCGGATTCACCGACAATGGCGATGGACTCGCCTTCATAGAAATCCAGGGAAATGCCCCGGATTGCGGTCAAAGTTCTGCCGCGCACATGGAACTTGACGTGCAGGTCTTTGACAGATAATAAGACTTTTTTCTCTTCCATACAAGTTCCTCTTTACATATGCGTTCTCGGATCGGATGCGTCACCGAGGTTCTGGCCAACGACGTACAGCACCACCGTGATGATGGATGCGATTGCCACAGGTGCCCAGAATTCGATTTCCCAACCGGGCGTCTGCATGGCGGACTGAGCAGATTCGATAATCTTACCCAGGGACATATCCTTGAGGCCCATGCCGATGTAGGACAGGAAGACTTCGTAGGAGATGTAGGAGGGGATTTCCGTGGCGGCCATCGTCACAATGACAGAGGTCATAAAGGGGAGAATGTTCTTGGTGGCAATGCGGCGCAGGGGCGTGCCCAGGCAGCGGGATGCCAGGTTGTATTCCCGGTCACGGATGATAATAACCTGTGTACGGATGAAGTAGGCAATGCCGATCCAGCCGGTGATGGTCAGGGCAAAGACCATGGACCAGAAGCTGGCGGACATGATCAGCACGATGACGGAGATCAGCAGGACATAGGGCACGTTGCCGATGATGTTATAGACTTCGGTCATAAACATATCGATCTTCTTGGAGAAGCCCCAGACGGCGCCGATGGCCACGCCCACGGTCATATTGATGAGGGCGCACACCAGAGCCAGGGTCACAGAGATGCTGGAACCATACCAGATAGCATCGAAGGTGGACTGGCCGGAAGCGCCGGCGCCCAAGATCCAGTGGATGTTGTGGCCGAACTTATCCATAGCCGTAGCAGGACTCAGATGCTTGGCGGTGGAGTCCATCAGGTTGATGAAGGGGTCCACCTCTGCGTCATAGTGGATGACAGCGGGGTAGATATAGGTGAATACCAGGACCACTGCCAGCAGAGACAGGATGATGATGTTGATTTTCTTCTTGAAGAAGACACGGAACACGGAATGCCAGTAGGAATATCTGGGCGCGGTGATTTTCTCAGAAGCCAGATCGTCGTGATCCACAGGAGCGAACAGCTCCTCCTCGGAGAGATTCAGGTCGGCCAGATCAATCAGTTTATCAGCCATAGTTCTTACCTCGATTTGTTAGTGAAGGAAATTCTGGGATCCATGATGGACATGAGCACGTCGCCCAGAATGATGGATGTAACGGTCAGCAGTGCATAGAACAGGGTCATGCCGACGATGACGCCGTTATCATAGGTGTTGATAGCGTTGGTCAGCAGGTTACCAGCACCAGGAACGACGTAAACACGTTCGGTGATGATGGCGCCGGTCATAGCACCCAGGACACTGGCGGGGATGCCGTGAACAATGGGGATGATGGCATTTTTCAGCACGTGCTTCTTGAAGATCTCGCTTTCGCTCAGACCGCCGGACCGGGCAAACTTGACATAGTCGGAGTTCATCTGGTCGATCATGTAGCGGCGCAGCCACTTCATGAGGTTTGCGATGCTGGGCAGAGCCAGAGAGATAATGGGCAGGATATACATGAGCCGTGTCGGATGTTCCATATCGAATGTCGTGGGCAATCCGATCTTGCCGCCCAGAGCCTTAAACAGGAAGATGTAAGCCAGGGAAGGAACGGCGATGATAAACACAATATAAATCGTACCCAGATGGTCCAGCAGCTTATCCTTGCGAAGTGCCATATAGGTACCCAGCGGAATAGCCAGCACATAGGACAGCAGGGTTGCGATGATGCCGATGGTGAAGGAGTAGCCAACCTTGCTGAGTCCGGCCTTGTGGGTGGTGACGTTGGTGTAGTCATCCACGAAGTTTGCCTTCACAACAGGTGTGCCGTTTTCCAGAGAGCCTGCCAGATAGGTGGCAGAATGGAGATCGTCAGCGGACCGCTCTGTTTTGCCGGAGGGGAACGTGACCATGGATTTTTCAAAGGAGCCCTGGGAGTCGGTCATGATTTGGAACACATCAATGCCCTGACGGATGGAGTAGGACTTGCCCAGGTTGATATTCACCAGATTTTGATGAATGAAGGGGAACTGATCATCACAGTAGAGCAGGTATTTGTGGGTGGTGCCGGTACCCATGATGGCCGGCGAGAATTTGTTACCGCCGTAGACCGGGTCCTTCCAGGTGAATTTCAGGCCGCGGCCTTCGATGTCTTCCTGGACATTGTGGATGTTATCCACGGTAACCAGACCGGTGATGTATTTACCCAGACGGGCAATCAGCGGCACATTCTTGTGGGCATACAGACGAGGTTCGCCGCCGTCGGCGTACTTCTTGGTCTTGCCCTTCATTTTGGCTTTCAGAAATTCTACTTCATATCCATCGTCTTCCATGGTTTCGGTGAAAAGATCGATGTATTCCGCAGTCTTTGCGTCTGCCTTGTCAAGTTTGTTGGGGACTTTCACAACTTTGTCATAAGTATCCTGATCAATCTTGCCTTCACGCTTCAGATTCATCAGGAACTCGGAGTAGGAAACATAATCGACATAGCCGTATTTTTCCCACTGCTGCATCTGATAGACTTCCTTGGAATTGCCCTTGACCTTGGTATACATGGGGTCAGCCTTGAAGATCAGGTTCCGATCCAAGCAGGAGTAGATCATGACCATGACAATGCCAACCACGATGATGACGGAGAGCAAACCGCGTACGATTCGATTCAATAAGTATTTTGTCATAATTTAATCTCTCATCTCATAGGGTTTTCTCAAAAAACGGTGTTTTTTGAGATGGGATTGATAGCTTACACCTCATTGCAGAGGAAAGGCCCGGTTATCCGCGCCAAACAGCACGGAAAGTTGTGTGGATGCGGATGCAGGCTTTTGTAGAGAATACTGCCCGCAATATTCCGGCAGCTGCCTGTCAAAGTTTGACGGCCGGACTGGGTGGAGTACTGGGGGCAGCATTTTCTACATCTTAAATAGTAGCACTTTTGGAGGATGGACTTTCGTCCATCCTCCTTTGTACTGTCATGTAAAAATCCTGAAACGGATTAGAACAGACCGAAGCTTCTAACCATAGCACCAGCGTAGTCGGGCAGCATGGTGTCGAGGTAGCTGGAAGGATCGCCGTAGTCAGGACCCCAGCCGAAGCCGTCGCTGAAGTCGTAGTTGGTTTCGGAACCAGTGCTGGTCAGGAAGCCGGTGTAGGAGTATTCATCGGTGCTGGTGCAGCCCACCAGGTTGATGACCACATTGCCTTCCAGAACAGCTTCCACACCCTGCTTCAGAGCGTTTGCCTGGTTCTTCATGTATTCCACGGGAGCAGCGTAGGGAGAGTCGATGTAGATGGGGTTCTCTGCGGAGATTTCCACACCCTGTTCAGCCAGCTCAGCAATGGCCAGCTCCATCTCAGCCTTAGCAGCTTCGGGGTTGTACCAGCCGTCGAAGCCATCGGAAGAACCGATGCCGCCGTCAGCAGTGGGATCCCAGACCTTCATGGGCTCGCCGTCTGCATCCAGAACAGCCTGAACCATTTCGCCGTAGTAGGTGCCTGCGGGGAAGGTGGTGTCCGTGCCGTTGATGGCAATGGTCACGTCCTTGGACAGCTGCACAAAAGTGCCGGGGATGTAGGAGTTACGCAGGGAGGGCAGCTTGACTTCTTCGCCGACAGCCTGTGCGTTACGGTTTGCACGGTCGATGGCAAAGGACAGAGCGCGGCGGAAGTGGACATTGCGAAGAGCTGCGGTAGCGCGGATCTTTGCATCCTCGTCCTTTTCGGACTTGGCAGCGCCGTCATTGAAGTTTTCGTATGCTTCACGGTTCAGGTTGAAGAAGCCCATGTAAGAGGTGCCGTTGGTACCGGAAATGGTAGCGTAGTCCTCAAACAGGCCGTCCTTCTTAGCAGCTTCCAGAGGAGCGGAAGTCAGGCCGCAGCCGTCCAGCACGCCGTTCTTGGTGTCGGTGTAGGGCTTCAGGGGATCCTTGCCATCATAGAACATCTGGGTGTAGCTCTTGATGTTGACAGCATCGGGATTCCAGTAGGATTCGTTTGCCTTGTAAGCAACGATATTTTCGGGGGTGTAGTTGGTCACAACAAAGGGACCGCAGTATGCAATGGAGTCGGGGCCCTTGCCGTACTTGTAGTCAGCAGCGGAAGCATCGAACTCCTCGCCGAACTTGCCGCCCTTGGATTCATAGAAGGTACGGTTCATGGGAGCGAAGCAGCCGTAAGGCAGCATGGTCAGGAAGTAGGAAACAGGCTCAGTCAGAGTCATTTCCAGGGTGTAATCATCCAGAGCCTTGACACCGACTTCGGAGAAATCAGTGATGTCGCCGGTGATATACTCATGAACATTGACGATCTTGTTGTCAACCAGGAACTCCAGGCCGGCACCGGCATCGAGCATGTGCTGGAAGCCTGCAACAAAGTCATCAGCGGTCAGGTCAGCGACCTCACGGCCCTGAGCATCAACCCACTTCACGCCTTCACGAATCTTGAAGGTGTAGGTCATCATATCCTCGGAAACTTCCCAGCTTTCAGCCAGAGCAGGCTGCAGGACGTTTTCGGAATCATATTCCACCAGGCTGTCGATGGTCTGAACCAGGATGTCAGCATCGGTCTGGTGAGAAGTTGCCAGGATGTCCCAGTTCTTGATTTCGGTAGCGTACAGCTCAGTCAGGGTATCCTTCAGGGTGTAGCCGTGCTCGGTCAGGTAAGCCTTGGCGCTCTCCTGCCAGGTGCCGGTACCAGCGGTCTCAGCCCACAGAGCCTTCAGAGCGTCAATGTCTTCGACCTTCAGCAGTTCTTCGACCACGATGGTGGAATGGACACGATCCTGGTCGGGGCCCCACATGACAGTGGAACGGGAACGGGGAGCAACACGGCGGATGCCGAAGTTGCCGCCACGGGTGTTCATGGGCAGCATGACGCAGCTCTCCAGCATCTTGGCATCAGCCACAGCCATCAGAGCATAACGCATATCTGCATCGGTCTTTTCTTCCAGAGCAGCCTGGTAATGCTCCAGGAATTCGCCCAGGTTGTCATTGTAGATTGCTTCGGATTTTTCATCATAATCCTCAAGGTCTGCGTAGGGGTCCTGATAGCCCTCTGCATCGGTTGCGGCAGGAGTATCGGGGGTTTCTACGCTGGGTGCATCGGGAGTTTCCGGTGCAGGTTTCTTTTCGCCGCAGGCTGCCATAGACAGAACCATGGTGAAAGCAAGCAGCAAAGCGCAAAACTTCTTCATTCTTTTTTCCTCCAGTTATGGATTTTTTCATTTTACGCTATGAAGACACGCAAAATGAACAGCTCGAATTTCTATGCAAGCCCAAGGGCGCATAAAAATTCACAGCTATTAGTGTACCACAAACACGCTTATTTCTCAACCAAAAAGTCACTTTTTTTGAGAAAATCATCAAAGTTTCCTGTTGTTTGCCTGATATTGGCTCTTTTCTTCTGCACTTTTTCCCATATC
>JAHHRT010000047.1 GCA_020025615.1 Oscillospiraceae bacterium
GGGATTGGAACAGGGGGCAAAGGGGTGTTTTTGCGGGATTTTGCCGCCTGGACTGGCTGAGATGTGCAGAACAACGGAAAAAGGTGGAACAAATCCCGCTTTTTCTCATAAAAACCTCTTGCCAATGGGGGTATTCGGTGTTATAATAGGCAATGTTAGGTAGGTATAGGCAAAGAGAGGGGCGCGCCCCTCTCTTTCTTATTGATTAGGAAAGGGTGTTACCATGAAAATCACAGAACAGATCGCCCAGTTTGCAGAGCCTGTTGTAACGAGCCATGGATGCAGCCTCTGGGATGTGGAATACGTCCGGGAAGGTACTGAGTACTTCCTGCGTCTCTACATTGATAAAGAGGGCGGCGTGGACATTACCGACTGCGAGGCCGTTTCCCGTGCAATGGACCCTATTTTGGACGAGAAAGACCCCATTCAGGGCAGCTATCACTTTGAAGTCTGCTCCGCCGGTCTCGAGCGGGCCTTAAAACGTCCCGGAGACTTTGAGAAATTTCTTGGCAGCCCCATCACCGTGAAGCTCTACCGCCCCAGAAACGGCGTGAAAGAGCTGCCCTGTGTCCTTCGCGGATACGATAACGGTCGTGTCACGGTGGAAGCGGGAAAGGAAACCATTACATTTGAAAAATCCGAGGTTGCCCTGGTGCGCCTGCGGGTAGAATTCTGATAGGAGGAATATACAATGGCAAGAACCAGCAAGGCGAAGAAGCAGCCCGAGGCTACCAAAGCCGACATTGGCGCAGAGATTTTCGCCAGCCTGAGAGAGCTGGAAAAGCTCAAGGGCATTCCTGTTGACTACATGGTGGAGCGCCTGAAGCAGGCTCTCACCAACGCATACCGTAAGGATAGAGAGGACCACCGCGACGTCCCCGCCGACAACGTGGTCGTGAATCTGGACGAGAAGGGCCTTTCCATGTACCTGGTGAAGACCGCCGTTGAGGAGGTCACCGACACCGCTCTGGAAATGCACATCGACCTGGCAAAGCTCATGGACCCCAAGGTCCAGGTGGGCGACAATGTCATCATCCCTGTGGACATTCAGAAATTCGGCCGTATCGCTGCCCAGACCGCAAAGCAGGTGGTCATCCAGGGCATCCGGGAAGCTGAGCGCGGTGTAGCCTTCGAGAGCTACAGCGAAAAGTCCCAGGAGCTGATGACCGGCACAGTCCTGCGCATCGACCCCATGACCGGCGACGCTTTCGTCCGCATCGGTCAGGGCAACGAGCAGTCCGACGCTGTGCTCCGTGCCAGCGAGCAGATCCCCGGCGAGCACTACCAGGAAGGCGACCTGATTCGGGTCTATGTCCTGGAGGTCCGCAGAGCAAACCGCGGCCCCATGGTCCACGTTTCCCGGACCCATCCCAACCTGGTCCGCCGTCTGTTTGAGCTGGAAACCCCCGAAATTGCCGACGGTCAGGTGGAAATCCGCAACATCGCCCGTGAGGCCGGTTCCCGGTCCAAGATGGCTGTCCGTGCCACCCAGGAGGGCATTGATCCCGTGGGTGCCTGTGTCGGTCCCCGCGGCGGCCGTGTAGGCGCCGTTGTGGAAGAGCTGGGCGGCGAGAAGATCGACATCGTCGTCTGGAGCGAGGACCCCTGCGAGTACGTCCGTGCAGCCCTCAGCCCCGCTGATGTTGTGAGCGTCACCCTGGTTCCCGGCCAGAAGGCCTGCCGGGTCATCGTTCCCGACGATCAGCTGAGCCTTGCCATCGGCAAGGAGGGCCAGAACGCCCGCCTGGCTGCAAGACTGACCGGCTATAAGATCGACATTCGCCCCGCCTCTCAGGCTGAGGAAGAAATCGACGCAGAGTAATCACCGTAAGGAGGGAGCCAAATGCAGAAAAAAATCCCTCAGCGGCAGTGCATGGGCTGCCGGGAGCGGAAGGCCAAACGGGACCTCATCCGTGTGGTGCGCGGCACCGACGGCAATGTGAGCCTGGATTTCGGCGGGAAAGCCCCCGGACGCGGCGCATATATCTGCCCCAATCCCGAGTGCCTCAAGAAGGCAATGAAGTCCAAAGCTCTGGACCGCAGCCTGGAAGTGACCATCCCCGAGGAGGTCTACCAGCGGCTTGCAAAGGAAATGGAGGCAAACCATGGATAACACCTTAAATTACCTGGCCCTGGCCCGGAAAGCGGGCAAGGCAGAGCTGGGGGAGGAGCCGGTCGGCGCAGCCGCCCGTGCCCTCAAGGCTCATCTCATCCTGGTTGCCTCGGATGCCTCGGACCATACCTGGCGGCGGGCCAAGAGCTTCGCAGCAGGCACCAATCAGCAGTGCATCCGAATCCCCTATACCAAGGACGAAATGGGATTTATCATCGGAAGGACCAGCCTGGCAATGGCAGCCATCACCGACCCGGCCCTGGCCCTGGGCTTTGTCAACGCCCTGGGAAAGCCGGAAAAGTATCAAGAGGCCATTGAGTATCTCACCGATCGAACCAAGCGGGTCCGCCAGCGTCAGCGTGAGGAGAAAGCACATCAGCGGAATCTTCACCGGCGCGGGAAGAAGAAATGACGTTTTTGGAGGTGCGTTTAATATATGAGTTTTATCAAGTATCGACTGAAAGAGGTTGCCGCCGATTTTGGTGTGACGCCTAAGGATATTGCGGAGATCATCTCCAAGTATGGCGAAAAGCCTAAGTCCAACACCCAGATCCTTACGGATCAGGAGCTTAACGTGGTGTTTGAATATATGACCCAGAACAATCAGATTTCCTCTCTGGAGCAGGTCTTTGAGGCAAAGCCCGCAGCAAAGTCCCCGGCTCCCAAGCAGGAGAAGGCTGCACCTGTCAGCCAGAACGCTCAGGCCGAGACCAAGAGCCAGGCTCAGAGCAGCAACAATAATACCAACAAGCCCAAGAAGGAAGCAGAGCCGGAGCGCAAGCGTGAGCGCCGGGTTGTGGATACCTCCGCAGTTCAGGTGAACTCCGCACGGTTTGACGACCGGGTGGACAGCCTGATTTCCGAGCGTGCACAGAACTTCCAGGGCGGCAAGCAGCGGATTGGCAACAAAAACCGCCAGCAGAACCGCCAGCAGGGCAAGTTTAAGGGCAATAAGGCCCGCAATGAGGAGCAGGAGAAGATGCGCCGCCTCCAGATGGAAGTGGCCCGGAAGGCTCCGCTCACCGTCCATATCCCCGAGGAAATCACCGTGGGCGAGCTGGCTTCCCGGATGAAAAAGACCGCCGGCGAAGTCATTAAGCTGCTGATGAAGAACGGCATCATGGCTGCCATCAACCAGACCATCGACTTCGACACCGCCGAGTACGTAGCCACCGAAATGGGCTGCAAGGTGGAGAAGGAAGTCACCGTCACCATCGAGGAGCGGATCATCGACGATCACGAGGATACCGCCGAAGAGCTGCAGCCCAGAGGCCCCGTTGTGGTCGTCATGGGTCACGTTGACCACGGCAAGACCTCCACGCTGGACGCCATTCGGAAGACCTCTGTTACTTCCGGTGAGGCCGGCGGCATTACCCAGCACATCGGCGCTTACACCGTGAATGTGAACGGTTCCATCGTGACCTTCCTGGATACCCCCGGTCACGCTGCCTTTACTTCCATGCGTGCCCGTGGTGCTATGTGTACCGATATTGCCGTTCTGGTGGTTGCTGCCGACGACGGCATCATGCCCCAGACCGTTGAGTCCATTAACCACGCCAAGGCCGCCAAGGTGCCCATCATTGTTGCCATCAACAAGATGGATAAGCCCACTGCAAACCCCGACCGGATTATGCAGCAGCTCACCGAGTACGACCTGATTCCCGAGGAGTGGGGCGGCGACACCATCATTGTGCCCATCTCCGCAAAGACCGGCATGGGCCTGGACAACCTGCTGGAAATGATCACCCTGACCGCTGAGGTCCAGGAGCTGAAGGCCAACCCCAACCGTCGGGCAAAGGGCACCGTCATCGAGGCCCGTCTGGACAAGACCCGCGGCCCCATTGCCACCCTTCTGGTCCAGAACGGTACGCTGAAGCAGGGCGATATTGTCATCGCCGGTACTTCCGTGGGTCACATCCGTGTGATGACCAACGACAAGGGCCGTACCGTGAAGACCGCCGGCCCCAGCACCCCTGTTGAGGTCACCGGCCTTGCCGAGGTTCCCTCTCCCGGCGACGAGTTCAACGCCGTTACCGACGAGCGTATGGCCCGTGCTCTGGTTGAGGAGCGCCGCCAGGCTGAGAAGGACGCAGCTGCCAATGCTATGAGCAAGGTCACTCTGGACAACCTCTTTGCCAAGATGCAGGAGGGTGAGATGAAGGAGCTGCCCCTGATTGTCAAGGCTGACGTCCAGGGCTCTGCCGAGGCTCTGAAGGCTTCTCTGGAGAAGATCTCCAACGAGGAAGTCCGTGTCCGCGTGATTCACACCGGCGTGGGCGCCATCAACGAGTCCGATATTCTGCTGGCTTCCACCGCAGGTGCTATCATCGTGGGCTTCAACGTCCGTCCCGATGCAGCTGCTCAGGCCAGCGGTCAGAGAGCCAAGGTGGATATGCGGTTCTACCGCGTCATCTACGACGCCATCGACGAGATCGAGTCCGCCATGAAGGGTATGCTGGCACCGAAGTTTGAGGAAGTGGTCATCGGTCATGCCGAAGTCCGCGTTACCTACAAGGTCAGCGCCATCGGCACCATTGCCGGCTGTATGGTTAAGGACGGCAAGGTGGCCCGGGATGCTCAGGTCCGTGTGCTCCGTGACAACATCGTCATCCACGAGGGCGAGGTTGGTTCCCTCCAGCGTTTCAAGGACGCTGCCAAGGAAGTCACCTCCGGCTACGAGTGCGGCATGAGTATTCTCAAGTTCAACGACATCAAGGAAGGCGACGTGTTCGAGTGCTTCCAGATGCAGGAGATCAAGCGGTAATCTGAGCCGCTTCCATCACGAAATAAAATCCAGCCGCCGCAGCTGCGGCAGGCTGGATTTTGTTTATGGAAAACAGTTTTAAATTGCCGTTTTCCGGGTTTTTCCCGGAAAACAGAACCGATATTTAGGAGGATGAAGATATGGCATCCAATCGTATCCATCGCATTAACGAAGAAATTCAGAAGGAACTTTCCAGCCTCCTTCGCACCGTCAAGGACCCCCGGGTCCAGGACACCATGATCTCCATCACCCGGGTGGAGACCACCCCCGACCTGCGCTACACCAAGGTCTATGTTTCCTTCCTGCAGGAGGACCGGGCAAAGAAGGCCATGGCAGGCCTCCAGTCCGCCGGCGGCTATCTGCGCCGGGAGCTGGGCCGGAATCTCCAGCTGCGCTATGCGCCGGAGATCGTCTGGTCCCTGGATGACAGCATCACCTATGGTGCCCATATGTTGGAGCTCATTAACTCCCTGGAGGTAAACCATGATGAAGAAGCTGACGAGAACTGAGACAGCGGCCTATCTGCTGGAACGGGACCACTTCTGCATCCTGTCCCACTGCCGCCCCGACGGGGACACCGTGGGTTCCTCTGCGGCCCTGTGCCTGGGACTGCGTTCCCTGGGAAAAACCGCCCATGTGCTTTTCAATGAGGAAGTGACCGAGCGGTTTGCCTGGCTCCATGAGGGCCTTACCAAGGCCCAGCCGGAGGAAGGGGATACCCTGGTTTCCACCGATGTGGCGGCACCGGGGATGCTTCCCCAGGCCTTTCAGCCCCTGCTGGGTAAGATTGCCCTTCGCATCGATCACCACGGCTCTGCGACCTCCTTTACGGAGCTGGAGCTGGTGGACTCTGCCAGTGCCTCCTGCGCCGAGCTTGTGTGGGATGTGCTGAAAGAGATGGGCGTGAAAGCGGACCCGGCCATTGCCGAAGCGGTGTATGTGGGCACTTCCACGGATACCGGCTGCTTCCGCTATGCCAATACCACCGCCCATACCTTCCAGACGGCGGCAGACTGCGCCGCTGCCGGGGCACGGGTGTTTGAGCTGAATCAGACCCTGTTCGAGACCAATTCCCTGGGCCGCCTGAAAATGCAGGCCTGGATTGTAGACCATATCCATATGCTGCGCTGCGGCTCCATGGCGGTGTGCGCCATTCCCCGGAGCGTGGAAGAGGAGCTGGGCGTGACAGAGGATGATATGGACAATATCTCCTCTTTCCCCAGAACGGTGGCGGGCGTGTGCATCGCTGCCACCCTGCGGGAAGCCAAGGACGGTCATGTGAAGCTGTCTGTCCGGGCAGTGCCGGGCTATGATGCAGCAAAGATTGCTGCCAAGTTCGGCGGCGGCGGACACAAGGGCGCTGCGGGAGCCGGTATCGACCTGCCCATTGCGGAGGCAGAACAGGCGGTAGAAGCCGCCCTGCTGGAGGAGTGCCCATGAACGGCATTGTCATTGTAGACAAGCCCCAGGACTGGACCAGCCAGGATGTGACCGCCCGGCTGCGCCGGGTGTTCGGCACCCGGCGGATTGGTCACGGCGGCACTCTGGACCCTATGGCAACGGGGGTGCTCCCGGTGTTTGTGGGCCGGGCCACCCGGGGCGTGGAATTTTTCGAGCACGCAGAGAAGACCTATGAAACGGTGCTCCGCCTGGGCATGACCACGGATACCGAGGACGTCAGCGGCACTGTGCTGGAAACCCGGCCTGTGGATGTGAGCGCAGAACGCTTTGAAGGGGTGCTGCAGCAGTTCCGGGGCCCCATCCAGCAGATTCCCCCCATGTACTCTGCCCTGAAGGTCAACGGACAGAAGCTCTGCGACCTGGCGAGGAAGGGCAGGGAAGTGGAGCGGCAGCCCAGAGAAATCACCATCCATGAGCTGACCTGCCTGGAATTTTCCGGGCAGACCGCCCGGCTGCGGGTGCGCTGCTCTAAGGGTACGTATATTCGGACCTTGTGTAAGGACATCGGCGAGGCTCTGGGATGCGGCGGCTGTATGGAAGCCCTGCGCCGGGTCAGTGCCGGGGAGTACACCATCGACGAGGCGGTGCCCCTGGAGACCCTTCTGGAAACAGAGCACCCGGAAGAGTATCTCCGGGATGTGGATACCATGTTCCGGGAGCTGCCCAAGGTGACCTTAACCCCCAACCAGGAAAAGCGGTGCCGCAACGGCAACACCTTTTCCATTTCCCTGGACCCCGGCAGGTACCGGGCTTACAGCGAAGATGGGGAATTTCTCATGCTGGCCTTGGTTGAGGACGGCATTATGAAGACAATAAAGAGCTTTTTTGCGGTGTAAACACCGGAAAAAAACCAGGAGAGACCAATGAAAAGAATTTTTGCCCTTGGCTTTTTCGACGGTGTCCATCTGGGGCATCAGGCGCTGCTGCACAGCTGCTGCCGTTTGGCAGAGGAGGCGGGCTGCACCCCTGGTGTGGTGACCTTTGGCAACCATCCCGATGCACTGGTTTATGGGAAAGAACCGGCGCTCATCAATACCTGGCAGGACCGGATGCGGCTGTTTCAGATGTACGGCATCACCTCCGTGGAGATCCTGCCCTTTGACCAAAAGATGATGACCATGCCCTGGCAGGCCTTTTTCAGGACCCTGTACCGGGACATGGGGGCCGCAGGCATTGTCTGCGGAAATGACTTCTGCTTCGGCTACCGGGGGGAGGGCACCCCGGAAAAGCTCCGGGAAGCCTGCCGGGCGGTGGGCATCCCCTGTGAGGTGGTGCCGGAGCAGACCGTGCACGGCACCCGGATTTCCTCCACCCACATCCGGCAGCTGCTGGAAGCGGGAGAGGTGGAGGAGGCCGCGGCCTTCCTGGGCCACCCCCATCTGTTCACCGGGAAAGTGGTTCACGGAAAGCAGCTGGGGCGGACCCTGGGGATTCCCACCGCCAATCTGCTGCTGCCTGAGGACCTGGTAGTGCCCCGGTACGGCGTCTATGCCTGCCGGGCCCTGGTGCAGGGAGACTGGTATCCGGCGGTGACCAACATCGGCACCCGTCCCACGGTAAACGGGCAGGGGGTTACGGTGGAGCCCTGGATTCTGGGCTACAGCGGGGACCTCTACGGGCAGCAGATTACCCTGGAATTCTATCGATTCCTCCGCCCGGAGCGGAAATTCCCGGACCTTGCCGCCTTGCAGGCGGAAATCCGCCGCAATGCGGAGGAGACCCGGCAAATCATTGCCGCCCTGCCGGAAAGCCAATTGTGAACCTTTTTCGGGGCATCTTGCCTTATGAGGCAAGATAGGGTATAATAGCCGAAAAAGCGGCGGTTTATGGTATCATAAGCGCCCGGAATAGATTTCATTACCGGACCCGTCAGGGCCGGATTACACCATATTGTTTAGGAGGGGATACGCCATGTCTCAGGACCGGGAAGAATTTAATGACCGCCAGCGGCGGCGGGCGGAGCTGAGAGAAAAGCGGATTCAGGAGCAAAAGCGGCTGAAACGGCGTCTCATTGCGGCGGCTGCCATTTTGGTGGGCTGTGCGGCGGCAATCTATCTCATTGCCAGAGACCCCAGCTATTTAAGGCCCCGGGAGCCGAAGGAGACCGAGGTCCAAATAGAAGCCGCTGCCGATGCAGAAACCACGCCGGCAGGTACGGAAGAAAGCACTGCGCCCACGGATTCCCCGGAACAGCCCGGGTCCCCCCGGCACAAGCCTGTGACCAAGATCCACATCCGGGCCACCGGTGACCTGAATGTGACCAATAATGTGGTGGATTCCGGAAAAGTCGGCAATAAATACGATTTTACCGAAGCATTTATTGATGTGGCGGCACTGCTGTCTGACGCAGACTGGACCGTGATGAACTTCGAGGGCAGCGTCTGCGGCGAGCCTTACGGCTCCGAGACCCGTTCTGCGCCCCCTGAGCTTCTGCGGGATTTGCGCAATGTAGGCGTGGATATGATTCAGACGGCGAATTCCTATTCCATTTACAACGGCCTCATCGGCATGACGGCAACCAACCAGTCCATCCGAAATGCGGGTCTGATTCCCCTGGGAACCTATACCAGCACCACGGAATTTCAGCGCAGCGGCGGCTATGAGATTGTGGATATCCAGGGCGTGAAGGTGGCCTTTGTGGGCTTTACCAAGGGCCTGGGCGGCATGGGTATGCCTGCGGGCAATGAGGCGTGCGTGAATCTTCTCTATGAGGACTACGACGACACCTACCAGAAAGTTGACGAAAAACGGATTACCAAGATCCTCCGGGCGGCGGCAGCGGAAAAGCCGGATATTACCATTGCCATGCTTCACTGGGGCAGTGAGTACAACGACGCCATCAGCAAAACCCAGGAACAGATCGTAAAGCTGATGACGAAGGAGGGCGTGGATGTGATTCTGGGCACCCATCCCCACACCGTTCAGAAGATCGATTTTGACAAGTCTACCGGGACCCTGATCGCCTATTCCCTGGGAGACTTCTACGGCGATGCCAGCCGGGCCGGCACCAACTATTCCATTATCCTGGATTTGGAAATCACCAAGGATGCCGGAGCCGGCACCACCAAGGTGACGGATTTCTCCTATTTCCCCATCTACACCCTCAGTCAGGAGGAGCGGGAGTCCAAGACCCGGGTCGTCCGCCAGGTCATGCGAATCGGCACTGCCATGCAGGCCCGGGACGGCAACTTTGTGGACCGAATCAACCAGGGTGCCTATGACAGTATGCAGTACGCCCTGACCCGAATCAGCGACCGTGTGAAGGGCATCGACGAGCAAAAGCGCCTGGAAGAGGAAGAACGCCGGAAAAACGGCGGTGTCTCCAAGAAAAAAGACCAGTCTAAGAAAAAGCAGGAGACAACCCCTGTTGTGGAAACCACAGCCCCTCCTGCAACAGCCGAATAAAGGTTCGTTATTTAGAGCTTTTTGCAGAAATATGCGAAAAAGAGACGCTTGGATGTTATTCCAAGCGTCTCTTTTCTTGTTTTGAAACGAAAAATAATGCTTTGGGGTGGGAAATTCCTTGGTTTCAGAGAGAATACCGCTTCCATCCTCAAAATAGAGGATTGTTTGGCGATTGTCCGTGGGGGCGTAAGCGCCCACAGCCTGGGCCGCAGGGGGAGCAAACGGTCATGCTCAGAACCAAAGCTGCCAAAAGAATAGCAGATGCTTTCCTGTTTACCCCTCCTGAATGGTTTCTACTATGTAGTATGGTGCCTTTTGAAAATAGCAAAAAGCCCACCATAGCAATAATCCGGAAATGCAGAGCGCGGCACAGACTGCCAGTACGGTACACCATTTTCTTTTTTTCAGAGTATTTTCTTTCTCTTGTATGGATACAGACTCCTGCAATTCTGCTGCTATCTGCGGAATCTTCCCAAAGTGCGCCTCTAAGTCCCTGAGCGTGTCGATATTGGAACCGGGAAAGTCTTCTAATGTCTCGCCCAGTCCCTGCAAGAGCAAGTGTTTCGTTTTCCTGGAACAGAGCAAGTGCTTTCCCACTTGTCGGCAATATTGCTTTCTGATTCTATCGTTCATGCTCGTCACCCTCTACAATATTTTGAAATGCTTCTGTCAAATCCAGAAATTCGGCGTAGGTTTCGTCTAAATACGCATTTCCGGCGGCAGTTGTACTGTAGTAATTTCTTGCTCGACCATTTTCCACCACAGTATCAACAATTTGGATGTAGCCCTGCTCTTCCAATCGGTAAAGCACGGGATATAATACCGCAATCGACAGCTTTCGATGGGTTTGCATATTGATTGCCTGACTGATTTCGTACCCGTACATCTTCTTCCTTCGCAAAAGAGACAGCACCATGAGAGGACTGACTGCTCGCTTAAAGTAAGCTGCAAAGGAATGTCCTGTGTTATCCTGCACAAAAACAACCTCCCTTTTTTGATAATATATCCTGATATTATCAGAAAATCAATACCTAGCATTGACATATCTTAATTGAACGTTATTATATAGGTAAGTGAGTGATACCGCTGTACGTTTCGTTTGAGCGGATATAGTTTACGACCGGGGGCATATTTTAGGTGAGAATCTACAGCAGTGATACAGCTTGCAGTTTCATCACATTTTCAGGCACCCTTTGAAGCAGTCCCAAGAA